>CAJOFG010000040.1:5783-13649 GCA_905233965.1 uncultured Selenomonadaceae bacterium | reverse complement strand
ATCCCTGCCGAATACCGCTTTTGATTGACCTTGAATTTCGTTCTGTTTTTTGTAATCTTTCGCAATTTCCGTTGCGCCGACAATAATTACTCGCGCCCCGCGTTCAATGTTGCCGAAAGGAAATATCGCCGTCCAATCCCTCAATCGCGGTGTTAAAAGTCTTTGAGTGAAATATTCTTTATTCGGGTCGGCGTTTTCCAACAAGGTAAAAATTTTTTCGTAAACTTTGTCGGCAGGTTCGGATTTTTCGAGTGAAAAAGTTTTATCATCGTAAATTTTTTTGACGAGAACATTTTCAAGCACATCGACATAGTCGAATAAATTTTTGTCCGGGTGTTGCGTTTCTTCAGTATCGTAGCCCAAAACGCCGGAAGTTTTTTCGGGAATATCGACATTGCCGACAATCACCGGAACATTTTCTTCGGCGGCAAATAAAGCCGCACCCGCCATTGCACAGACTACATCAATTTTTGAAAACAAACTTCGCGGAATGGGAACCATATCGCCCAAAGGAGTTATCGTCACGTTATCGAGTTCGTTGAAAATTTGTCTTATGAGGTTTTCACGTTCGGGAATCAGTCGACCGACGAACATAAAATTTATTTTTTTGTCCGGATGACGACGCGCAAGTTCGGCAACCCCGAGTATGGCGTACACGACGAACGGTTTTACACTTCGTCCGATATGGCAGATATTCCAATCAAGTTTTTGAATTTCGTCAATCGGAAAATCCGGAACGTCTTGAATTGCATCCTGTTCACGGATAAGATTCGGAACGTCGGACAAAAAACCGGTAACGCCTTTGTAACCGTTGAACAATTTAGGGATATTCTGAACATGACCGGTTATTTCGTTTCTTTTCAACTTGAAGTAAAAGAAGTCCAAATTGTCTTCGTAAAATCTGCCGGGAAAATTTCGATAAGTTTCATTGCACGACACGAAAATATGTCTGCCGCGAACCGCTGCGGCGAGAATTTCCGCCCAATAAGCCGCAATATCAAAATGAGATTCTATTACAATTTCGCAATTCTCGTAATCGTACAACCCCAAACGGTCAATCATGAATTTAATAAACAATTCTTGTTCCTGCCGCTTAAATTTGTAAGGCGGTTGCAGGAAGAATTGCCACCCTCCGCCTGTGGATACATACTCGTTGAGGGACGGAATTGCACAAACTCCTTCCTTTGTGCCGGCGTAACAGACAAAAACTTCCCAACCTTTTTTTTTCATGAAGCTTGCCTGTCCCGCCGCAAACATTTGCGTTCCGCCTATTGTCAAAATTTCGTAGGTGAATATTACAAAAACTTTTCTCTTTTCCATTTGTTTTTTACCTTCAATGTTTGGCAATATATTCGGCGATTTGCAGAGCGTTCAACGCCGCGCCTTTACGAATTTGGTCGCCGCAGACCCAGAAATTCAAACCGTGTTCGATTGAAAAATCTTTTCTGATTCGTCCGACTTCGACATCGTCCTTGCCGGAAGTTTCGAGCGGTTGAGGATAAATCATTTCGCCGGGATTGTCGCGAACGATAACGCCGGGAAATTTTTCCAGCGCGGCGCGTGCCTCTTCGACGGAAATTTCATTTTCAAATTCGACGTTGACGGATTCGGCGTGACTTCTGAAAACCGGAACACGGACGGTCGTCGCGGTAATTTTCATTTCGCGATCGTCCATGATTTTTTTCGTTTCGTCAATCATTTTCATTTCTTCTTTGGTGTAAAGATTGTCCATGAAAATGTCAATCTGCGGCAAAAGATTCGACGCGATTTGATAATGTTTGTCGAGCGACGCAACCGGCAAAATTTTTGCTTGAACGTCTTTACCGGTTGCAAGTTCGTCCAACTGATTTTTCAATTCGTCCATACCTTCGCGCCCGGCTCCGGAAACTGCCTGATAAGTCGAAACGACGATTCGCCGGATTTTTGAAATTTCGTAAAGCGGTTTCAATGCCATAACCATTATTATCGTCGAGCAATTCGGGTTCGCGATAATTCCTTTGTGTTTTGAAATTGCTTCCGGGTTGACTTCGGGAACGACCAGCGGGACTTCCGGATCCATTCTGAAAGCGGACGAATTGTCGATGACGATCGCGCCGGCTTTAACCGCCGCCGGTGCAAAAATTTTGCTTGCCGAACCTCCGGCGAAAAGTGCGATGTCAATTCCGTCGAAAGAATTTTCCGTCGTTTCCTCAACCGTGTACTCTTTCCCCATGAAATTTATTTTTTTCCCGGCGGAGCGCGACGATGCCAACATTCTCAATTCGCCGAAAGGAAAATTTCTTTCTTCGATGAGTTTCAAAAATTCTTGTCCGACCGCGCCGGTCACTCCGACTATTGCCGTGTTGATTTTTTTCATTGCAAATACCTCAATCCAAAATTTTATCAAGACCGATTGTCAAACCGGTTAATCCGCGAACTTTTTTGCAGGCGAGAAGAACGCCCGGCATAAAAGAATCTCTGCCCGTCGAGTCGTGACGAATCGTAAGCGTTTGACCCAAGCCGCCGAAAATAACTTCCTGATGAGCGACATAACCGGGAAGTCTGACGCTGTGAATCCTCATGCCTTCGTAATCTGCGCCGCGTGCGTGTTCAAGTTTTTCGACTTCGTCCGGGTTGCCTTGACGATGTGCGGCGCGGACTTCGGCGATAACTTTTGCGGTAAGCTCCGCCGTGCCGGATGGAGCGTCAAGTTTTTTGTCGTGATGAAGTTCGATAATTTCAACGTCCGGCATATATTTTGCGACGCGCTTTGAAAGTTCAATCATCAGTACCGCGCCGATGGCGAAATTCGGAGCGATAAAAGCCGGCGTATTATTTTTTTCCGCCGCCGCCCGAATTTTTTCTTTCGCCTCGTCACTCAATCCGGTTGTGCCGACGACCGGCGAAACTTTTTTTTCAAGCGCGGTAATCACGTTCGCGAAAACCGAATCCGGTCGGGTGAAGTCAACCATAACGTCCGGCTTGTGCAAATCAATCGCAGAATTTAAATCTGTTTCGACTTTCAATCCTTCGACTTCGCCGGGAAAAATATCGACGACCGCGACGAGCTCCAACTCCGAATCATTTTTCACCGCGCCGGCAACCGTTCGACCCATTCTGCCGAGTGCGCCGCTAACCAAAACTTTAGTCAATTTATTTTCCTCCAATCAAACTTCTCAAAAAAAATTCCCGGTTATTTTATATTATTTGACTTATTTGCGTCAACATTACATTTCTGTTTAAAATTTATGAAACGCCCGTGTACTGCAACCGGTGAAACTTGCATAAGTGCGGACATTGTGGCAAAATATTATTCAAGTCGAAAATAAAATTCTCGAACGGAGGGAAATCATGAATAAAAAAGGTTGGCAAATTCAACGCTCGGAAACAAATATTTTGGATTCGCTTTTGATTCACGGCGGACGGGTTATCGATCCGGCAAACGGTATCGACAAAATCGCGGACGTTTTGATTGTTGACGGAAAAATTGCCGCCGTCGATTCGGACATTACTTTTTCGCCGCATTACAAATACGATGCGACCGGAAAAATCGTTACGCCCGGATTGATTGATATGCACGTTCATTTTCGCGAACCCGGTCAGGAGGCGAAGGAAGATTTTTCAAGCGGCTCTAAGGCGGCAGTCGCCGGAGGTTTCACAACAGTTGCGACAATGCCGAACACTTCGCCCGTCGTCGATAATTCCGCGCTCGTTCGTTCCATGATTAAACGCGCTGAGGAAGTCGGAATAATCAATATAAAAATTATCGGCGCGGTGACGAAAAATCAAAAAGGTGAGGAGCTTGCCGAACTTTACGATATGATTGACGCGGGAGTTGTCGCTTTTTCCGACGACGGACATTTTGTCGACAACGCAAAAATTTTTATGAACGCGCTGGATTATTTGCATGAGTCCGGGAAAGTTATCATCTGTCATGAGGAGGAAACTTCGCTTGTCAAGGACGGCGTGATGAACGAAGGCAAACGAAGTGCCATGCTCGGCTTGAAAGGTCGTCCCACCGTTGCGGAAGATATTGCCGTTGCCCGCGATTGTCTGCTTGCCGAATACACCGGCGGCAGAGTCCACATCGCCCACATGAGCTCGGCACGCTCCGTCGAAATTGTTCGCGACGCAAAAAAACGCGGCATAAAAGTTACCGCCGAAGTCACGCCGCAACATTTGACAATGACTGACGACATGGTGGATCCGGCAGATTCTTCGACGAAAATAAATCCTCCGCTCCGAACGAAAAAAGATAACGAAGTACTTTTGCAGGGATTGATTGACGGGACGATTGACGCGATTGTAACCGACCATTCGCCGCACACTCCGGAAGAAAAAGACAGAGAATATATTTACGCGCCGAGCGGTTTTCCCGGATTGGAAACGGCACTCGGAATTTTGTTGACAGACCTTTATCACGAAAACAAGATCGAACTTCCGACTTTAATTTCAAAAATGACTTGTGAGCCGGCAAAAATTTTCGGACTTGACGCGGGGACTTTGACTGTCGGAGAAATCGGCGACGTTACGATTATTGACCCGAACATGGAATGGACGGTTGACCCGGAAAAATTTTACACGCGCGGAAGTCATTCGCCATTCGTCGGACGGAAATTAAAAGGTCGTGCCGTTGCAACCATCGTTCACGGAAATTTGATGAAACTTTTATAAATCGGAGCGTGACACAATGAAACTTTTTCCCGACACAAAAATTTATGTACTCTGTCCCGGAAATTTTCACAGCGGCGGTCTTGAAGTCGGTCATCAACTTTGTTCCAAACTTTTGAATTTCGGACTGGATGCTTGTATGCTGTACACGGCACCGGATACCGGTTTTAATCCGGAAGACCCGGTTGACGACTTTTACAAAAAATATCATTTGCCCTACGTTGTCGGAAATTGGGAAGATAAGCCGCATAACATTTTCATCATCAATGAGGGCTCGCCGCATTTGTTTTATTGGTTCAAAAATGCGCGAAAAATTTTTTGGTGGCTGAGCGTCGATAATTATTTCGGGCGGCTTAACATGATAAACTCGTACAACCTGCAAAATTTCGCGACGCAACCGGTACTGAAATATTTTTACTTCAACGACATCGACGCAACGACGGAGCATTGGGTACAATCGGAATACGCCCGGCAATTCGTCAAGCGGAACGGAATACCCGGCACAAAAACTTTTATGGTCGCGGACTATTTGAACCACGTTTTTTTGACGGACGCGGTGAAAATTGATTTGAGCCGGAAGAAAAATTTTGTCGCCTTCAATCCGAAAAAAGGTTTTCAAGTTACGCAGAAACTTATCGAACTTGCGCCGGACATCGAATGGAAACCGATTCAAAATATGACGCCGGAGCAAGTCAGACAACTTTTAATCGACTCAAAAATTTATATCGACTTCGGCAACCATCCCGGCAAAGACCGTATCCCGCGCGAGGCGGCAATGTCCGGTTGCGTCGTTATCACCGGAAAACGCGGCGCGGCGGCAAATGAGATTGACATAAACATTCCCGCCGAATTTAAATTTGACGAGAGCGAAGAAGTTTTGCCGAAAGTTATCGAAAAAATCCGGAGCACTTTTGAAAATTTCAATTCGGAGTACGAAAAACAAAAAGGTTACCGTGAAACGATTGCCGATGACCAAAACCGTTTTGAAAGAGAAATTGCCGCCGCATTCAAACTCAAGATTGACAGGCAAATAAATTCCGTCGCCGCCGTTCAAGGTTTCGGTGAAAAAAGTTTTTCACTCGTCACGTCACTGCTCCAAAACAAAAAATCCGGCTTGGTGCCGAAATTTATCGTTGATGACGAAATGTGCAAGCCGCAAGTCGAGCCGATACAATTTTTGACGCGGATAAAAAATACAAATTACTTCCACGCGAACGATTCCGGCAGAGCAATTTTTATTCCGGTAATTTCTTCCGACGACGCAAGATTTTTGTACCTTGAAGGGCGGATAAAAAAATTTGCTTTGCTCAGTCCGAATGAAGAAGAAATTGCAAAGCGTTTTGAAAAAATTATTCCGGAGCCGGAAGACGTTTTGACTTTCGGTTTGACTTGAACGGTACCGGTAAATAAAAAACAGTCCCGGCTGTTTGTCCGGGATTTTTTGTTTGCAAGTTTTTTTAATGCAAACATCAATAGAGAGTCAGATGCAACGTCACGTTGTCTTTTTAAAAGTTCCCGGTTGAGCCGAAGCGTCCGGAGCGTTTTGCACCGGTTCCTATTTCATCTCCGTCAATCGGAAAATATTTTTGGAAAATTCCCTGCGCAATTCTCATTCCTTTTTTTATCTCAAATTCGCCGGCAAAACTTATCACCGGCAAAATTATGTGGTCTTGATAATCCGCGTCGATAACGCCGACACCGTTCGCCAAAATCAAATTGTGTTTCACGGCAAGACTTGAACGAATGTAAATCAGCAGAACTTCATCGGGCAACATAAAAGCTTTGAGACCCGTCGGCACGAGCGAAATTTTTTTGTCCGACACCGAAACATCTTCCGCCGCTTCCAAATCGTAACCCGCACTGAAAGCCGTTTTCCTCGTCGGCAAATTTATTCCGCGATTTTCGTAACCTTTAAGAATCTCAAAGCCTCTCATGTTATTTTCTTACCCGCACCGAAAATTTCCGGTCACCAAAAATTATTCTTCCTCTTCTCCGTCTTTCTCTTCCTCAAAGCGAAGGTCAATCGGTTTCGCCGGCGTGATTGTGGAAATTGCGTGCTTGTAAATAAGCTGTTGTTTTCCCATCGAATCCATAACGACGGTGAAGTTGTCAAACGAACGAACATTCCCTTTGATTTGGAATCCGTTTACCAGGTGAATGGTGACGGGAACATTTTCTTTGCGCGCCCGGTTAAGAAAATTGTCCTGAATATTGATTTTAGAAGCCATGACAGACAACCCCTTTTCAAGAAATAATTATAAAACTTCCTCGACCTCAAAAAATTTTATGTACTTCATTCGACGATACCAAGTCATTTGGCGTTTTGCAAAATTTCTCGTTGCTGCGGAAACTTTTTCGATTGCCTCTTCCAATGTTGCTCCGCCCCGAAGATATTCAATCGTTTCTTTGTATCCGATACCGAGCATCGCTTGAGCGTCCGGCTTTACTCCGGAATTTAAAAGGTTTCTCACTTCATCGGTTAAACCTTCGGCGAACATTTTTTTTGTCCGCTCGTTTATTCGCTCGTACAATTTCGCCCGGCGCATTGTCAAACCGATTACAAGCACATCGTAAACAAGTTCGCCGGTTTGAGCAAAAAAACTTTCGCGACTTTTAAAAAATTTTCCGGCTTCGTCACTCTCTCCGAATTTGTATCCCTCGATTAAAGCTTGAATGTAAAGTCCGGTACCTCCGGCGATTATCGGAATTTTTTTTTCGGCGTTCAAGTCCGTGATAATTTTTTTCGCACGTCGAACAAATTCCGCAACGCTGAATTTTTCTTCCGGTTCAAGTATATCGATAAGGTGGTGACGTATTCGCCGGAGCTCGTCAGAATCCGGTTTTGCCGTTCCTATGTTGAAATTTTTGTAAACGGACATGGAGTCGGCAGAAATTATTTCCGTACCCAAAATTTCCGCCAGCCGGATTGCAAGTGCACTTTTCCCCGCAGAAGTCGCTCCGAGAATTACGATTAATTTTTCTTTCGCCGAATTTTTTAAACTCAAATCCTCTACTGAATCCAAAATTTTTTTAAAGTCGAAAGGTTCGGCGGTAAATTCTTTTATGACGTTACGCATCCAAATTTAAAGATTCTCCGGGTTTGACGATATGAACGTTTGCATTTTTTACGAGAGCCTTAAATTTTTCCGGATCCTGTTTGATAACGTCCCAAGTGTTGTAGTGAATCGGGACGACATTTTTCGCGCCGAGAAATTC
>CAJOFG010000040.1:578-5775 GCA_905233965.1 uncultured Selenomonadaceae bacterium | reverse complement strand
CTTTGCCGCGTCCTCAATTCCCATCGTGTAATGATCTCCTATCGGAAGAAGTGCCCAGTCGATTTTGTCGCGTTCGCCGATCAGTTTCATGTCGCCGAAAAGGCAAGTGTCGCCGGCGAAATAAATTACTTTACCGCCGATGCCGACAACGTAGCCGCAGGGAACGCCGCCGGCAATTCCGGAGCTGTGCAAGGCCGGAACCATCCGGGCAAACCCGAAAGGCAATTCGATTGTGCCGCCGAGATTCATTTCAACGGTTTTGAAATTGTCGCCCGCCGCCGTCATAATTTCCGGAATACCCACGCAGACCGCATTATTTTTTTGCGCGATGATGTGTGCGTCGCCGACATGGTCGCCGTGAACGTGCGTTACGAAAATATAATCGGCTTTGACTTCCTCCGGCTTTATCGCCGCCAAAGGATTTCCGGTCAGGAACGGGTCGAACAAAATTTTGTATTTGCCGTCGTCAACCCGACAACAGGCGTGACCGTAGTAATTTAACGTAACCATTTTAACCGCCTCCCCTTTTATTCAATCGTCAACTTTAAAATTCTATACACGCTTTAAATATCCTTGCCGAAAAAAAAATAATTTTTCTGAAATATTTTTTTGAGTCGTGATAAAAAATTTTTTCGCCGTGTTATAATTTTTTCCGGGTGATTCGCCTTGATTTACTTTTTCAAATTTGCGGCGGGTTGGATTTTGCCGCCGGGGATTTTTGTGATTTTATTTTTTGCCGTAACTTTTTATTCGGTGCGAAAAAAATTTTTCGGCGCGGCAATTTTTTCCGGGACGGTGACTTTAATTTTTTGGTTGCTCTGCACCGGATTTTTTGCGGAAAAATTTGTCGGGAGTTTCGAGCGTGAATTTTTGCCGCCGGAAAAAATTGAGGAGAGCGGAGCCGACATCATAATCGTTTTGGGCGGAGGAGCCGGCGCGAACATTCCGGACGTTGACGGGCAAGGCGCGTTATATTCAAGTTCGGCGTACAGAATTTTGACGGCGGCAAGGTTGCACAAAAAATTAAATTTGCCGGTGCTTGTCAGCGGAGGAAAAGTTTACGAGGACTCCGGTGACGAGGCGAAAATTTCCGCAGAAGTCTTAAAATCTCTCGGCGTGCCGGACGAAAAAATTTTTGTCGAACCGGAAAGTTTGACGACGACGCAAAACGCGATTTACTCCGCAGAAATTTTGCGCGAAAAAAATTTCCGCAAGCCGATTCTGGTTACTTCCGCTTTCCACATAAAAAGAGCCGTCGAAAATTTTTCACGGCAAAACGTCGAAGTAATTCCCTTCCCGACCGATTACATGACGCCGGGCGAAACGAAATTCAATTTGATGAAACTTTGCCCGGATGCCGGCGCGCTGTGGCTGAACGTAATTTTCATTCGCGAAAATTTCCGGCTGTTCGTCATGAATTTTTTCGGTATTTGATTTTTTCCGGAAGTATTATATAATTTGCGCGGAAAAAATTTTTTTGTACGGAGCCCTTCCGAAAAAAAAATCGGAGGGGTAATTTAAATTCGGAGGTTAAAAAAATTTTGGCAAGACGAAATATTTTTGAAATGCTCGGCTTGGAATTTGATCCTCCCGACAATTTGAAAAAAATTCGTGCGGCTCACGACGAATGGAAAAAAAGATTGACCGCCGAACAAAATACGACGGTTGACCCGAACCGGTTGAGTACGATTAAATCCGAATTGGAAATGGACAATTACATCGTGCAGACAATCGAAAATGCCCGGCTCCGTCACCGCGAGGCCGACGCGCTCAAACAGCAGAGGACGGAGCAACTCCGGTTGTACATCGACATTCAGCGCGGCGACACCTCCGGCACTTTGCAAGTCAACGGTTCGCAAATAAAACAGATTAAAGACAAATTGAAATTGAGTATCGCGACGATTGAGGCGACTTACAAGGAACAGGGTTTTGAAATAAAAAATCCGCGAACGACAAAATCAATTTTGGAAACGCTGACAAATTTTTTCCTCTCCGACTCCGTCATGGCGGACTTGGGAAAAAATTTCGCCGCTTTCCAAAAAGTGCCGGACGAAAAAAATTATCCGTGGTCTTCGGAAGTGCACAACTTTTACGAATTCGCCTACTACATCGAAAATCGAGTCGAGCCGTCGCCGGATTATTACAAACAGCGGGATACGGACGATTTGCGCGAAATTTTCAGCACGGAGGCAAAAAAAGTTTCCGCGCCCATTCCGGCTTGGCAGTCGATTAAAGCTCTGCTCAATCTCGCGCAGACAAAAATTTTCAATTCCGACGAAAACCGGTTCAAGTACGACCATTCGCTGAAGTTGGAAAAACTTTCGGATTTTTTCGCGAAACTCAAAGCCGCGCCGGACGTTTTCAAGCGCGACAAATATTTTGCCGACAACTGCATAAATCGGATTCGTCGCACCTTCCCGAACTTTTTGAATTACGAATTGAGCGCGGCACTTTACAACAAAGCCGCCGGACTTATGCGCGATCCTTACGAGTCGGTGAACGATACCGGAGAAATTTTTTTCAATGTGACTTGTCCGAATTGCGGCGCGTTTGAAAGTTTCCGGACGCGTGAAGAGGCGGCGCGGGCGACTTGCAAAGTTTGCGGCGAAAATTTTTACATGGAGTGTCCGAAGTGCGGCAAAAAAGTTCCGGCGGACGCGGAAAAATGTACCGCCTGCAAATTTTCGCTGAGTGAGTACCGGAAATTTGAAAGTTATCTCGAATATGCAAATTCCATGCTCGACCTTGTGGATCGCGGCGCAAAATCTTTCGACGAAGATGTCAATCAAGTTTTGGCGGAAGTGATAAAAGTTTTTGCGAAGGCGCGACTTGCCCGACCGGAATCGCCCGACTTGAAAAAAATCGAATGGCGAATGAATAAAATCGCGTCGGAGTTAAAGAAACGCGAATTGATTAAGTGGGCTGAAAATAAAATGCCCGGCTTGAGTGCGCACCCGGATAAAGCCGTGAGTGACTGCATGGAAATTTTGCGCAAGATTAAAGACTACAAACCGGCGCGGGACAGACTCCGACTCATCAAGCCGAAAAAGCCGCTGAAAATTTCCGCGACCGTCAAAGAAAATTCTCCGGCGCAAAATTCTCCGGCGAAAAATTCCGGTTCGTCAATCCTCAGCAAAATTTCCGTCAACGCGAAGTCAACCTCAATGACTTCAGCCGGCACGAATTTGATTTGCACAATCGCCTGGCAACCGGATAATGATTTGGGCGTTGTCTATACCGTCGTCAAAAAAAAGGACGGCATTCCCAAAAATTTCCGCGACGGAGAAATTATCGCGGAGAACACCGACAAATTTGAAATTACCGACAGCGACGTTAAAGCCGGCGTTTTGTACGGTTACGCTGTCTTTGCGGTTCGGCTCGGCTCAATTTCCGACCCGACGACTTGCAGTGTCGTTCATTACGGCGACCTTGAAGAAAATAAATTGATTGCAAAGACGGAGGACGGGCATTGCAAATTTATTTGGAAGTTGCCCTCCGATAATTGCTTGGGCGTTCGGATTCTGCGCAGCGACAGCGAAGGCAACAGCGTCGTCGTCGCCGATTGTATTCAATCTCCGTTCGTCGATAAGGCTGTTAAAAATCGGAAACAGTATCAATACCGGTTGCAATGCGTTTACAATTCTGCGGAGGACGAAGTTGCCGAGCGCGAAAAACTTTTGGTTGAAGTCGGCGACGAAAAAATAAACAAGATTTGGAAAAAAAATTCCGTGCGAAAATACAGTTACGGTCTTACCGTCACGCTCACTCCGGAATTGCCGCCGCGCCCGATTGAAAATTTGAACTTCATCACGGAGAAGGGAAAAATTTCTTTCGGCTGGAAATCTGCCGGCGAATTTGATATTTGGTTCAAAGAAATTTCGCCGGATAAAAAATCTTCCGACATAAAAATTCCGGAGGGAAAAATTTTCGACTTGGATAAAATCGACGAATTTTTCGGCAACGGATTGATTTTGAAACGCGCCGAAAGTACGGATCAATTTTGCGAATTTCGTATGCCCGGCGAGTTGACGAAAATTGCCGTCATCAGCGCGACGAAGGACTTGGGAATTTTAAACGGGATTGTCACCGCCGCAAACGTCGAGCCGTGCGAAATTGACGAAAAGAAAACTCAAATCGACGCAAACGGTTTAAAACTTGTGCTGAAAAAAATTCCGAAAAATTTGTACCTGATTCATTACAAGATAAACACGGAGGATTCGGAGGAGCGTTACGCGACGATTGAGGACGCAAAAGCCCGGCATTTGAACAGAATTTACACGACGAAATACAATCAAGACACGTTCATTTCGCAATCGCATTTGCCGATGAAGGAACTTTACATCACGGTTATCGGCGAATATAAATTGAAAGACGGCTCGAATGTTTTTTCCGTGCCGGCGAAAATAACTTTGAACAATCGCCCGAAGTCGATAATTTCCTACCGGCTGGAGTGGGGGACGAGCGGAATTTTCACAAAAAAATCTCAAGCGAAAGACTGCCGACTGATTGTCGAGAGCGACGCGAAGGAAACCCCGCGACTTTTTTTGGCGTGCCGGAAAGACGGGCGAATGAATATCGAATTGAAAGATTCTTCGACGCAAATTTTGGATACGGTGCGCGAATACAAAAACGGGTTCCCCGGCAACAGATTGGAAATAAATTTACCCGACGAAATTTGGAAAGACGTTTCGCCCGGCTCCGTCGTCAAACTTCTGACTTCAAAAGAGGACGAAAAATATTTTGACGTTCAACCTTCCAAGCCGGACAGTTTGACCGTCCCGAAAAAATAAATTTCGTAAAAAATTTTTTGATAGGATAAATTTCGTGCAAAAATTTTTGATTCCGATTTCGCGGAGAGATTTTTTAAAATTGCCGAGTTGACTGCGACGGGTGCAATTTTGAGTAATTCGTTCGGCGACGAAAAAGTTGAGTCGGCGGAAAAAATTTCAGGTGCGAAAATAAAATATGCCGGGAAAGAAATTCCGATTCTGTACGACGTTGATAAAAAGTGACTCATCGAAAAAAATATTTATCCCTACATTACTGCCGGCTGAAAAAATTTTTTGTCATAATTTTTTCGTTCGTACAATAAAAAAATTGCTCCGATGAAAAAATTTTCGTCGGAGTTTTTTGTGTTTATTTTGTTGTGTGAAATTTCTTCAGTATCCTCCGAGTAACGCATCAATTTCGGCTTGCG
>CAJOFG010000040.1:0-515 GCA_905233965.1 uncultured Selenomonadaceae bacterium | reverse complement strand
ATTTATCGTAAGCCGCTTTCTTCAATATGGTTGACCTTGCTTTTTCGGAAACTTCTCCGGGTTTGCTGATATAAACAACTTTTGCAACCTTCCATTCAACTTGTCCCGAAATTTTACTGTGAACATATACTTCTACAAAATCGCCAACTTTTACATCATAGTTGTTACCCAAAAAGTAATCATACCTTTTTCTTGCGCGTTTTCTAAATATTACCGAAACAAATGTTTTATTTGCCGGCAAAGGTTGCACTTCAGGTTGTCTGACAGGTTGAGGAATATAAACCGGTTTAACGACAACAACTTCGCGAATCCTTTCAATCTCTGTTACTTTTTGAGGGGTTTCTTCGGGAGGTTTGATTTTTTCTTTTTCCCGAGAAAATATATTCTTGAATACATATCCGCCGAGAATGGCATTAAAGGCATACACGGCAACGACAGCAAAGATAATATACTCAATCATGATTTACCCCTCCCACAATGCTTATTTGAACATAACACCGGAAAAGTCGGCAAGA
>CAJOFG010000039.1 GCA_905233965.1 uncultured Selenomonadaceae bacterium | reverse complement strand
GTTCAAGCCGGCGGGGATCGTTCCGCACGCGAAGGTTGGCGTTCCGCGCTGTCGCTGATGAAAAATTTTCCTGACGTTCGCGACGTTGCCGGCAAATTGAATTTGACGACGGAGCAAAATATTTCCGGGCAACTTTTGATGCTTGAAAAAAATTTAAACTGCGTGACTTCGACGAGTTGCGGCAGACTTTTTGATGCGGTCGCGGCAATTTTGGGAATTTGTACCGTTTCGACTTACGAAGGCGAAGCGGCGATGAAGTTGCAGACGGCGGCAGAAAATGATTCGTCCGGCGCGGAAAAAATTTTTGAGTTTGAACCCGGCGATGATTTTATTTTGCCGACCGACAAACTTTTCCGGGAAATTCTGATTCGCCGGCTCGAAGGTGAGAACGTAAATTTTTTGGCGAAATTTTTTCACTGCGCGCTTGCCGAAATAATTTCCGTGACGTGCGAAAAAATCCGGGAGCGCGGAAAAATAAATACCGTCGCATTAAGCGGCGGCGTTTTCCAAAATTCACTTTTAACCGGGCTGACGATTTCAAAATTGGAATTGCGCGGCTTTGAAGTTCTTCGCAACAAAATGATTCCGCCGAACGACGGAGGACTTGCCGTCGGGCAGGCGTTGCACGTTCTGATGAGTTGAGGGAGGGAATTTTTATGACCGACAAAATTCAAAAGCTGATTAAGTCGCAAAATAATCCCGTTGCAGTGATTCAATCCGACGAATGTCCGGAAAAAGTTTTGCAATTCAAACCGGGCAGTTGGGGTTGCGCGATTGCGATGCTTGCCGCCGCGTCAAAGGGAAAAATCGCGGCGTTCACCGAAGAAACCGCAACCTGTATCGGCGGGCGTACGGGATTGGGTTTCAAAAAATATCCTCCGGGTTGGATTGAATATTTTTTGTCGTGCGGCAGTGAAACGGTTGACAGGTGCGAACACTACAAAAAAAATCCGGAGCAGGCGAAAAATTTCATTGAGAATTTGCCGAACAAGTTTATCGAAAAAATTTCCGGGCGAAAAAAATTTTTGCTGTTCAAGCCGCTCGACCTCGTCGGCGAAAACGAAATTCCGGAAGTGATAATTTTTCTCGTCAACGCGGATCAACTTTCCGGGCTTGTGACGCTCGCGAATTATGATTCGGAAAGCAATGAGGAAGTGAAAATTTTGTTCGGTGCGGGTTGCGCTCAATCGGTTCTCTACCCGATGGCGAATAAAAATTTTTGTTACGTCGGCTTGACCGATCCGTCGGCGCGAAAATTTATCGACAAAAATTTATTGTCTTTCGCGTTGTCGTACGAAAAATTTTTGCAACTTGAAAACGTGGCGGAGGAAAGTTTTTTGAGTTACGATGCGTGGGAAAAAATTTTCAAACGGATTTAATTTCTTCCATCACAGATTCTATCCCGGAAAATTTTTTGTAACGCCCGTTATCCGGAAAATTTTTTTGAAGGTACGCGAAGTCGGCAACGTCAAGCATGGGCAAATCTGTTGCACTGTCGCCGGCGGCAAAAATTTTTTGCGGAGTAAAAATTTTCTTCAATCGCATAAGAGCCGCGCCCTTATTCAATTTCGGCGGAAACAAATAAATTTTTTGCCCGGAATAATTTACGTTTAAGCCGGTTTGCTTTTGAATTTTTTCGGCAAGTTCATGCGTTCGGACTTCGTCGGAACATTTCAAAAACAAAAAACTTTCGTCAACGATACGGCAAACCGTAAGATTCAAATCCCGCGAAAAAATTTTTTCACGCTCCCGCAATTCGTTCAAATAAGGTTGAATAAATTCCGACGAATCGCGCCGCCAATTTTTATCGACGACACCGGCGCGGAGAAAATTTGCACCGTTCGACACGACGGCAAATTCCGGTTTGATTTTTTCCGTCCAATGAATCCTTTGATACTGTTCGACGGAGCGGGTTGTAACCGGGACGAACAAAATTTTTTTGACGACTCCGGATAACAATTCGGCGGTGCGCCGGGAAATAAAACTTTGCTCCCGACCGTTGTAAATTTCAATGCAAATGTCGTCGTCGGTTTTGTGCTTGTACGAATGAATCAAAGTGTTGTCCAAGTCGCAGGCAAATAAAAATTTCATCACGCATCACCAAGCGAGCGAATGAGTCCGCAAGCCTTGTAATTTTTCAGCGGGTACTCGACAAGCTCGACTTTTTTTTCCTTCGCAAGTTGATACAAATGCCCCAAATGATTTTGGTCGTTCAGACTGTGCACCAAAATTTTAAACGGGACTCTCCGGAGCAAAACGCGCGTCGCCTCACCGGTTCCGGGCTTTATCAAATTTATGTCGCGGATTTTAAATTCTTCGGCGATTTTATAAACTTCCTCAAGAGCGCCGGCACCGTCAAAAATTTTTTCGTCCGACGCAAAAGTTTTTGAAAAATCGAATTTGCCTTCAATGCAATTTATGAATTGATAAGTCAAATCCTTTTCCTTGAGGTGCGAATAAAAAGCGGCACCGTGAAAATCTTTTTCGCCGATGATGTCGCCGCGAAGAAATGTTCTGCTGAGCAAACCGGACACGGTAGAATTTAAGCACGAACTTGCTGTCAAAAAATCTTCGCGTGTCCCGAATTTATCCGCGACGTGAGCCGGATCGGACAGAACGGCAAGATTCGCTTCAACAGTCGGAAAATCTTTCAAAGCTTCGACCAACTGATTTTTTATTGCGCCCTTCCCCGTCCAACCGTCAACAAATTGTATCGCGTCCGGGCTGTGGCGTTCCAAAATATAATTCACGGCGTTTTTGTCGATTCCGCGTCCGCGAATGATTGAAATTGTGTAATGTTTGATTTTGCAACGATATTTTTTTTCGATGAAGTGTTTAATCAAAACGCCGATTGAGGTACCCGCCCGCGCCAAAGATACAAGCACAACTTTTTCGCCTTTGTCGGAAAAAATTTTTTCGGAAACAATCGCGACCGCGTCGGCGGTGATACCGGAATATCTTTCCAAAGCATCGTAATAACATTTCAAATATTCGGGTGAGGGTTCATACTCTTCGGGCAACATTTCGGAATAATGTTTGCCGGATTGAATGAGTCGTTCGCGTTCTTCAGTCGGTTGCGGTTTAACGAGTCCGCTTATGTCTTTCAACAAAATTGTTACGTCTTCAGGTTTGTAAGTGCCGAACATTTTTTTCCTCCGATGAAAATTATTTTGCCGAACCCGTGAACGTCGAGAGCGGCAACCAAACTTTTTACCGATTCCGGTTGCCAAAAATTCACGTCGGAAATTATGAAAATCAAATCGTAATATTTCAAGTTGTAAATGTAATTCGTCCGGGTCGTGTCGTAAAAACTTTTTATTTGATAACCTTCCTTGACGGGATAATTTTTTTCGTCGCAAATGCCGATCGGACTTCGCGTCGTCGAATGAGTGACGACGTTAAAGCCGCGAGATTCCAAAATTTTTCCGGCGATAATTGCCGGGAGCATACACTCTTCCGTGCCGCAAACCAAAACGGATTTTGCGTTGCCGGCAAGCTTTAAAATTTTTTCGCCGGAATTTTCCGATTCGTTTATGTATTCGCCGATTTGAACGCCGACACGCGGATTGAGAAAAAAGTTTGTCGTGTCGAAAAAAATTTTTCCGGGCAGTTCGTCCGGCAGATTTAAAATTTTCGGTGCGGAAGTTTCAAAAGCGGACACGTCGAAATTTTTTTCGCGAAGTTTAACCAAGTATTCGCAGTCGATATTTTCATTCGCAAAAATTTTTTCGTTCTCGTCGGTCAAACGATTTATGATTGACGCGGCAATTATTTTTTTTCCGGATAAAGCGGGGTATTCGGATTTCATTTGCCGGATAATGTTCAGCAGAGTTTTGCCGGTAGAAATTTCATCGTCAACAAAAATTATCGCGGAGGTTTTATTTATCCGTTCGCCGAATTTTTCGCGAAACAATTTTTGTTCGGGAGCGTGGCTGTGTTCCTCAAGAAAATTTATAAAGTTGTGCGCGTCTGAAAAATTTTCGCGTGTCGTGTGAACGTAAAAGCAATTTTCATTCAGGGAGGCGGCGACAATCGCGCCGACGGCTGTGGCAGTTTCGGCGAACCCGATAACGAGTTTGCAGTCCGGATATTTTTTTGCGACTTTATCGCCGAGAGTCCGCATCATTTCCAAAGCGACTGACGGACTTACCGGAAGATGTTTCCCTTGCAAAGGATTTACCAAAAGGTAAGAGCGTTTGCTGTTGTTGTGACGCTTGGCAATTTTCAAAACCTCATCGGCTGTATAATTTTTCATCGACTTCACCTCCAAAAAATTTTTTCAATCGCGGCAACCGTAAATTTCACTCAAAATTTTAATTCGTTCCGCCCATTTTAAATGGCACTTCAACTCGTTCATTCTGCCGCCGACTTTTGCAACGCCGTGAGAAGAAGAGTCCCAATTTAAAATTTGGTTTGCGTCGTCAAGGTCGGCTTTGGAAACTTTCAAACTTTCAAAAATGTACGGGAGTTGCGAAGGGTGAATTGCGCTTTTCCCGATAAAGCCGTTAAGTCTGTCCTCTTCCGATTCTTTTTTTAAACCTTCGCGCCAAGAAATATTTTTGCCGTCGTCGAAATAATTCCAAACCGGACCGGCAACGATATAATCTTTCGCAAACACGTTTATTATGTCAATCAAAATGTCGCGAATGACACCGACATCGTAAACGGTATGATTTACATCGCGGCGCAAACCGTAAAAATTGCTTAAATCGTTCACGCCGACTCTGACATTCAAAATGTAATTTTCGATTTCGTCCAAAACTTTTTTTATCCGAACGAGATTTTCTCTGCGTGAAAAAATATCGGCAACCGGTTCCGTTTCCAATATGGGCATGGCGTAAAGAATTTTTTCGCGACCGCGATTTATTTCGCCGAGAACGTCCGAATAATTTTTCGCGTTGCTCAAATCGAATTTCGGAAATATATAGCCCGTCAAAATTTCGGTAAGCCCGGATAATTTTTTGCAGACGGTTTGCAAATGTTCCGGAGAACGAACGCGGACGAATATAAGCGGCAAATTTTTAATCGGTTGAAGTTCGCGAAGAATTTTTATCAAAGTATTTTCGGCTTCGTCCAAAACTTCATCGCGGACGGAGTCCTCAAGGCAAAAAGCGATCGAAGTCAGGCAGTCGATGGAATTTGATTTTATTTTGCCGACGATATTTTTTTGGAATGCGGGCATATACAAAAGACCGCCGGGAATGTATTGCAGAATCTTTTTGTCGGGTTTCGTCATGGCAATCTCACTTTCAATTTTGATTCGTTTATTTTAACACAACAAAATTTTTTCCGGACATAAAAAATCCTCCGGAGAAAAAATCTTCGGAGGGAAAATTTTTTTTTCGACTCAAAAAACTTCGTCGGCATTGAAAACCGGTCCGTCTTTGCAAACTTTTTTCCTGCCGTTCGCCGTGTCAATCGAACAACTTAAACACGCACCCAGACCGCAAGCCATGCGACGTTCAAACGAAACTTCGCACGGCAAGTTATTTTTCCGGGCAATTTTCGCAACGCCGCGCATCATGATTTCCGGTCCGCAAGTAAGTACGGCTGAAAAATTATCCGACGACAAATATTTTTCCAAATGTTCCGTGACGAAACCTTTTTCGCCGAAACTGCCGTCGTCCGTCGTGACGAGGTAACCGCCGATATTTTTTTCGCCGAACTCCTCAATCCAAAAATCGACTTCACTTTTATTTTTCCCGCCGATTAACACTTTCGTGCCGGGAATTTTTTCCGCAACGCTCAGCAACGGAGCAAGCCCCATGCCGCCGCCGACGAGCAAATATTTTTTTTCTGCGTCGAGATTGAAACCGTTGCCGAGAGGAGCAACCAAATTTAAAAT
This sequence comes from uncultured Selenomonadaceae bacterium, assembly GCA_905233965.1. GTDB lineage: Bacteria > Bacillota > Negativicutes > Selenomonadales > Selenomonadaceae > Quinella. Next base: position 2,028 of record CAJOFG010000039.1, on the reverse strand, counting down.
TTCGCCCGGCTTGACTTGCGACAAAAATTTTGTGCCGCGTCCGACGAGCCGATAAAAAATTTTGAGTTTCCCGCCGCTCACCGACGCAATTCCGAACGGACGACGCAAAGTAAATTCTTCGGAAGGAATTTTGACTTGAACGAATTGTCCCGGTGAAGAAATTTTTTCGAGTTCCGGCGCATTCAATTCGAGTTTGAAAATCTCCGGAGAAATTTTTTTGTTGGAAATTATTTCAGCGTCAAAAATTTTTTTCATGATTGAATCCTCAAGCGAGTTCGTCGCCGCCGCCGACATAATCCTGAATTGCCAGCGAATAAACCAATCTTCTGTCGCGCATGAAACTGAGAACGCGCAAAACTTCCCAAGCCGTGTCCAGACTTGTCAGACAAGGCACGCCGTGTTCGACAGTCGCCCGACGAATCCGGAAACCGTCGCGCATAACGTGTTTGCCGGGTGCCTGCGTGTTGACGACCATGTGAATTTGTCCGCGCTTAATCATCTGAATTATATCGACGCTCTTTTGATGGACTTTGCCGACGACTTCCGCATCAATTCCGACGGACTGCAAAGCCTTCGCCGTTCCTTCCGTCGCGGAAATTTTGAACCCGAGATCCGCAAACGCCTGTGCAAGTTGTTTCATTTCGTCCTTGTCTTTGTCGGCGACCGTGAACAAAATGCAACCGTGTTTCGGAATGTTCATTCCCGCGCCGGTTATCGCCTTGTAGAGTGCGCGCGCGTAATGATAATCAATTCCCATGACTTCGCCGGTGGATTTCATTTCCGGTCCGAGCGAAATATCAACGTCCTGCATCTTCGCGAAGGAAAATACCGGAGCTTTAACCGCGACGTAAGCTTTCGGTTCGACGAGTCCGGAATAAAAACCGAGTTCCTTCAAATTTTTTCCGAGCGCAACTCTTGTGGCGACGTTCACCATTTTTATATTCGTCACCTTGCTGAGGAAAGGCACGGTTCGACTTGAACGCGGATTGACTTCGATGACGTAAACTTTTCCGTCCGCAACGACGTATTGAATGTTCAAAAGTCCTTTGACGTGCAGGGCAAGCGCAAGGCGTTTCGTGTAGTCGGTGATGATGTAAATTATTTTCGACGGCAAAGTTTGCGGAGGATAAACCGCGATACTGTCTCCGGAATGAACGCCGGCTCTTTCGACGTGTTCCATAATTCCCGGAATTACAACGTCGGTTGCGTCGCAAATTGCATCGACTTCAACTTCAGTACCCTGCATATACCGGTCAACCAGAACCGGATGATCCGGCGTGACTTTGACAGCCCGGCTCATATAGTCGCGAAGTTCTTCCTCATTGTAAACAATTTCCATGGCGCGCCCGCCGAGAACGTAGCTGGGACGAACCATAACCGGATAACCGATGTCCGCCGCACCTTTAATCGCGTCGTCCAAATTCGTAACGCTTATTCCTTTCGGTCTGGGAATGTTGACTTCAGCCAAAACTTCGTCGAATCTTTCCCGGTCTTCCGCTCTGTCGATGTCGTCAACGGAAGTTCCCAAAATTTTTACTCCCGCCGCGTTTAAACTTGCCGCAAGATTTATCGCTGTCTGCCCGCCGAATTGAACGATAACGCCTTCCGGTTTTTCCTTGTCGATAATGTTCAGCACGTCCTCCGGAGTGAGCGGCTCGAAATAAAGTCTGTCGGAAATGTCAAAGTCGGTCGAAACTGTTTCCGGATTGTTGTTTATGATAATCGCTTCGTAACCGGATTCGCGCAGAGCCCAAACGGAATGGACGGAGCAATAATCAAACTCAACGCCCTGCCCGATACGAATCGGACCGGAACCGAGTACGACAACCTTTTTCTTGTCGCTGACTTCCGCCTCATCGACTTCCGCGCGGAAAGTCGAGTAGTAGTAAGGAGTGTAAGCCTCAAATTCTGCGGCGCAAGTGTCAACCATTTTGTAAACCGGCATGATGTTTGCGTTCAATCTCATTTCGCGAATTTCGTTTACGGTCTTGCCGGTAATTTCCGCGATTGATTTATCCGCAAGCCCGA
>CAJOFG010000038.1 GCA_905233965.1 uncultured Selenomonadaceae bacterium | reverse complement strand
TACAAAGATTCTTTCGAGTTTGCCGACCCGGCACTTTCCGGAACCGCTTACATGAGTTTCGCGCTCCTTGAAAAACAATTCGGTACGGAATATTTGCAAAGGTTTACAAAAAAAATGCGTGACGCGATTTTATCGGACACTTTCTCCGAATTTCGCGAAGAGTTTTATAACGGTTAAAAAAATTTTTTTTCGAGGAGGATTAAAAAAATGAGGTTGAAAAAAATTTTTCTGATTGCGGTCTGTGCAATTTTCTGCGCTGCGATCTTTTCAGGTTGCGGCGACGATAAGAAAAATTCCGAGTCGGTCGGCGCGAAAAACAAATTGATGATTTACACTTCGATGAAGGAAAATTTAATCGGCGGGATTGTCGAGGCGAACATCGACGTTGATTATCAATCCGGCGGCGCGGGAAAACTCATGGCGAAAGTTTACGCCGAACATCAAAGCGGAAATATTGTCGCCGACGTTATCTGGACGAGCGAAATTCCGGACTTTTACCAAATGAAACAGGACGGACTGCTTGAAAATTTCCGTCCCGCCGTTTTTGACGAACTTTTAAATCCGTTTGACGATTACGACGGCTCTTTTACCGCCGCACGTTTCGGAACTTTGGGCATCGTCATCAACACGGAAAAAGTACAAACAGATCCGACTTGGGATACAAAGATTCTTTCGAGTTTGCCGACCCGGCACTTTCCGGAACCGCTTACATGAGTTTCGCGCTCCTTGAAAAACAATTCGGTACGGAATATTTGCAACGTCTGCGCGATAACGGAATTACAAAAGGTCACGGCTCCGGGCAAGTCATTGACGACACGGCGAACGGCACGGTTAATGCCTGTTTGGGAGTGGATTACATCACTTTCGGAAAAATCGACAAGGGCGCGAAAGTAAAATTGGTTTATCCTCAAGAACTCGTTATGATACCCAGCCCGGTTGCGATTTTCAAAAATTGCAACAACCCGGACGCGGCGAAAAAATTTGTCGATTACCTTTTGAGTCAAGAGGCGCAACAAAAAATTGCCGACGCGGGAACGGTGCCGGTTCGCAAAGACGTTACCATGCCGGACAAATATAATTTGCCGACACCGGAGGAAGCTTTGGCGAAAGGAATAAAAATAAATTATTCCGAAATACTTCCGAAAAAAGATGAAGCGATAAGAAATTATTCGGAGCTGTTCAGATAAAAAATTTTTGGACGAAAAGGTTGTGAGATTTTGAAATTCAGTAATATGGGGATAAGGAAGCAAGTTTTATATCTCGTACTCTTTTGCAGTCTTACAACTCTTTTCGTCACCGGCGGAATTGCGCTGTACGGGACTTTCAAAATAAAAAGCGAATCGACCGAAATAGGTCGTGAGATTGGTGACACGGCGGCGAAAAACAGTTCGCAGGTTTTAAAAAAACTTGCCATCGAAAGTTTGCAGGGGCTTGCTCACGAACGCGCAAAACAGATTGACAATTTTTTCCTCAACATGAAGTGGGGAGTCACCGCAATGTCAAACGAAATGAATTTGATTTTGCAGAACCCTCAAAATTATTATCCGCGACGGGTAAGCGAGCCGGACAGAAAAAATAAAGGCGTTCTCGTTTCTCAGTTGCAATACAAAGCCGGAGTCGATCGCGCCGCGCTTGCTTACGAAGTCGGTTTGACGGCAAATTTGCAGGACTTGCAAATCCGGTTGTTCGACGGAGATTCGACTCTGGCATCGAATTACGTTGCCTCCGTCAACGGATTTAATATCGTCACGGACATAATTTCCGAAACGCGCGTTGACGAAAACAATAATCCTTTGCCGAACGATTTCAGCGTGCGTCCCTGGTACCGGGCGGCGTTTGAAAAAAAAGAAGTGATCTTCACCGACATTTTTAAAGACTCTCAAGGCAGAGGATTTGCCGTCGCCTGCGCCGCTCCGTATTACAATCCGAACGGAGAAATTGCCGGCATTGTCGGCGAAGGAGTTATTCTCGTCCACATAAACGAAATTGTACGAAATACCAAAATGGGCGAAACCGGCTATGCGTTCGTCATGAACAACGACACCGGAAAAATTTTGTTCGCTCAGGCAGACGAAAAGACACTTTCCATAGACAACGACAACAATTTGGAAAACGATCCGAGCCTGTTCGACAATGAAAATCCGGACGTGGTTCAAACGGCAAAAAATATGTCGGCGCGAAAAACCGGAGTTGATTTGGTAAAAAATCTTGACGGTAAAGACTGTTACGTTGCTTACACGCCGATGAACGAAGTTTCTAACTGGAGTTTCGGCGTTGTGATTGATGCGGAAGAAGTTACCACGCCGGCGGAAGTCACCGAAACGATGATTGAGGACAGCACCGCAAATTTTGTAACGATGCTGAACGATTCAATCAAATTTATGATTGTCGCAATGCTCGTTGCTTTTATCGCGATAATTTCTCTGATTCCGTTCTTCGGCAGAAAAATTGCCGATATGTTTACGAAACCGATTCATCTTTTGGCGGACGGTGTGCGCGACATTGCATCCGGAAATTTGGACAACAAGATTGAAATTCACACCGGCAACGAAATTGAACACCTTGCCGTTTGTTTCAACGCGATGACCGACGAATTGAAAAATCAAATGCAAAATTTGGAAACGGTTACCGCAGAGAAGGAGCGAATTGCAACCGAATTGAACGTCGCGAAAAATATTCAGCAGTCCATGCTCCCGAAAGATTTCGATTTCGACCGGAAAGATTTTGAAATTTTTGCGACAATGCACGCGGCGAAGGAAGTCGGCGGAGATTTTTACGATTTCTATATGCTCGACGAAAATCATTTGGTCGTGACGATTGCGGACGTTTCCGGCAAAGGAGTTCCCGCCGCACTGTTCATGGTTATCGCGAAAACCATTTTGAAAAATTTTACAATGACAATGCAAGACCCGGACGACTTCGCCGCAGTCATGGCTTGCACAAACGATCAACTTTGCCAAAACAATGATGAAATGATGTTCGTGACGGTCTTTTTCGGAATGTTGGACATAAAGACCGGCGAATTTATTTTCGTCAACGGCGGACACAATCCCCCGCTGATTTATCGCAAAGCCGAAGATAAATTTGAGTATCTCGAAGTCAAAAAGAATTTTGTTCTCGGCGGAATGGACGGAATGAATTTCTTAAGCCAGTCGATTAAATTGGAAAAGGGCGACATGATTTATATGTACACCGACGGAGTGACGGAGGCTCTCGACAACGAAAAAGAATTGTACGGGGAAAAAAGATTGCTCGATTGTCTGAACGCCGCCGACAAAAATATTTCGCTGTCGGATTTGCTTGCATACGTTCGCAAAGATTTGGACAAGCACGTTGACGGCGCGGAGCAGTCGGACGATATTACAATGCTTGCTTTTAAATTGAAGTGAGGAGGGATTTTTAATCGTCATGTTGATTTACGATTCGATTTTAATTTTGTCCGCGTCGATTTTATACGATTATCTCGACTGAAAAACTTTGAAAAAAGTTTCACGAAAAAAAATATTTTTCATGCCGGGTAAATGCTTACGAATAAGCCGCCGGGCATTGAAAATAATCCGGACTTTGATTAAAATTTGCAAAACGAAAAAAAATTTGCATGGAGGTTTGGATTATGTCAGAGAAAAAATTTTCCGTCGTGGTTGCCGGCGGCGGCAGTACCTTTACACCGGGCATCGTTATGATGTTGCTTTCGCATACGGATCGTTTTCCGCTCCGCAAATTGAAACTTTACGACAACGACGCTGAAAGACAAAAAGTTATCGCGGACGCAATGGAAATCGTTTTGAAAGAGCGCGCACCGGAAATTGAATTTGTCGCGACGACGGATCCGGAAGAGGCTTTCACCGACGTTGATTTTGTCATGGCTCATATTCGCGTCGGAAAATATGCAATGCGCGAGCAGGACGAAAAAATTCCGCTCAAGTACGGCGTTGTCGGTCAGGAAACTTGCGGACCCGGCGGAATTGCTTACGGTATGCGTTCAATCGGCGGAATAATTGAAATCGTCAAGTACATGGAAAAATATTCTCCGAATGCTTGGATGCTGAACTATTCAAACCCGGCCGCGATTGTTGCGGAAGCCACGCGCAGACTTTGCCCGAACTCTCAAATTATCAACATTTGCGATATGCCGGTTGACATCGAAGAAAAAATGGCGCAAATTGCCGGATTCAAATCACTGCATGATTTGGAATTTAAATATTTCGGCTTGAACCATTTCGGTTGGTGGACGAGTATCCGCGACAAAGAAGGCAACGAACTTCTTCCGAAAATTCGCGAGTACGTTTACAAACACGGCTACAATCTGAAATATTTGCACGGCGACGAAGGCGTTCAACACGTCGATCCGAGCTGGATTGTCACTTTTGAAATGGTAAAAGATTTTGCGCCGATTGATCCGAACACTTTGCCGAACACTTATTTGAAATATTACCTCTGCCAAGATGAAGTCGTGAAACATTCCGACATTAAACACACACGCGCCAACGAAGTCATGGAAGGGCGCGAGAAAAATGTTTTCGGCGAATGTCGCAGAATTAAAGAAGTCGGCACGGCGAAAGATACAAATATCGAAGTTGACGCTCATGCAAGTTTCATCGTCGATTTGGCAACCGCGATCGCTTTCAACACCAAAGCAAATATGTTGCTTATCGTCGAGAACAACGGCGCGATTAAAAACTTTGACCCGACCGCGATGGTTGAAATTCCCTGCATAGTCGGCAACAAAGGACCCGAACCGATGGTCGTCGGAGAAATTCCGCAATTCCAAAAAGGTATGATGGAGCAACAGGTTTCCGTCGAAAAATTGACGGTTGACGCGTGGATAAATCATTCCTACCTGAGTTTGTGGCAGGCTCTCACAATGTCCAAGACCGTACCGAGCGCGAAAGTTGCGAAACTCATTTTGGACGATTTGATTGAGGCGAACAAAGGCTACTGGCCGGAACTCAAATAAGATATAAAAAATCTCCTTACCAAAAAAATTCAAACACACACATACATACAAACACCCCAAAAAGATTTTCCGATTCGGTTTTTCGACCGGACCGGAATTTTTTTTTCGCAAAAAATTTTTTTGTGGTATAATGTAAAAAAAATTCTTTGTGAGGAAATCGGGTAAACGGATTTGAAAAATTTTAAAAATATCGTCGCGCAATTTCGTTTCAAAAGTACGCAAATAATTATTTTGAGTTTTGCGCTGATGATTTTAATCGGGACTTTGCTTTTGATGTTGCCGTTCAGCACGACGAACAATGCCGGACTTCACCCGGTTGACGCGCTTTTTGTCGCAACTTCCGCGTCCTGCGTCACCGGCTTGACCGTCGTCGATGTTCATAACGATTTAACTTTTTTCGGGACGGTCGTAATGCTTTTTCTCATTCAAATCGGCGGTTTGGGAATAATGACGCTTGCAACTTTGGTTGCCGACTCTATGGGTTACAAATTCCGGTTGAAAGAAAGTTTGATTCTGCAGGAATCTTTGAATCAGGGAGGACGCGCCGGAATTTTCGATTTAATCAAGCAGATTATCAAATACACTTTCGTTATCGAAGGATTTTTCGCAATCGTCTTGACAATTCATTTTTATCCGGAGTTCGGAGCGAACGCAATCGGTTACGGAATTTTTCATTCGGTCTCCGCTTTTTGTAACGCCGGCTTTGACTTGTTCGGAAATTACAACAGCGTTTCACTTCGCAACGACGATATTTTTTTGCTGACTTGTTTGGGCTTGCTTATAATTTTGGGCGGCATCGGGTTCACCGTCATTTCGGATTTTGTGAATCGCAGAAGTTGGAAAAAATTTTCTCTGCATACAAAAATTGTAGTCATGATGAATTTAATCTTGATTTTCGCCGGAACTTTTTTGATTTTGGCAATGGAATTTGAAAATCCGGAAACGATCGGAAATTTAACCGACGGCGAAAAATTTTTCAATTCATGGTTCACATCGGTATCGTGCAGGACGGCGGGATTTAATTCGTTCGACTTGGCGCGGACGGAACAAATTTCTCAGCTGACAATGATAATTTTGATGTTTATCGGCGCGTCCCCGTTATCGACGGGCGGCGGCGTGAAGAGTACGACTTTTTTTGTAATCCTCATGTCGATGGCGGCGGTTCTGCGCGGAAAAAGTGAAGTCGTAATTTTCGGGCGACGAATCACCCGGCAACTTCGCGACCAATCGTTTACAATTTTTACACTCGGAACAATTTGGGTTGTCACAGCCGGAATAATTTTGTCGGTGATTGACGGAGAAACTCACGAACTCTTGGAAATAATTTTTGAAACGGTTTCCGCGTTCGGCACTGTCGGAATGGGAATCGGAATAACTTTGGAGTGGGACGTTTGGGGAAAATTGCTTTTGTCGCTGACAATGTTGGTCGGGCGCGTCGGAATTATGACGTTCATGTTGTCACTAATCAGGCAGAGGGAAACGACGATAAAATATCCGTCGGAAAATATTATGATCGGTTGAGGTAAAAAAATGGACAGGAAAAAACAGTTTGCGGTTCTCGGCTTGGGTCGTTTCGGAAGAAATGTTGCCTTGTCGCTCGAACAAATGGGTTATGACGTTTTGGGAGTGGACAGGGACGAAAATATTGTCGAAGAACTTTCCGAAACTTTGACGCAAGTCGTCAGCTTTGACATTCGGGAAGTAAAAGCGTTGGAGCGAATCGGCATTTCAAAATTCGACACGGTTATAATCGCGTCCACAAATTTGGAAACAAGTTTGATGGCGACGATGATTTGCAAAGAAAAAAATGTGCCGGAGATTATCGTTAAAGCGATTGACGAACGCCACGCGGAAATGGCGCGGAAACTCGGAGCAACCGCCGTTGTTTTTGCCGAACGGGACATGGCGCGGAGAGTTGCCGCTCATTTGGTTTCGTCAAACGTCGTCGATTATATTGACATCGGCTCCGACATAAATATTTTGAGTTTGAGAGTGCCGAAAAAATTTGTCGGAAAAAATTTGATTCAGGCAAATTTCCGCTCCGATTATAACGTGAACATCATCGCGATAACGAAAGGACACGAAACTTTGGTAACGCCGCCGCCCGATTATGTTTTCGCACCGGACGACAAAATTTTTGTTATAGGAACTCCGGATGCGCTTGCGATTTTTGACCGCGACATGACCGACTTTTAACAAGTCGGCAAATAATCGGCTCTCTATTTATTTTTACGCAAAAAAAATTTCCCGGACACAATTCGCCGGGAAAAAATTTTTTTCAAGTTAAACTCAATCGAGTGCCTTTTGTTTGTCAACTTTTCAAAAGTTGTCGGCTCACGATTTATTTTTTTCTTCTTCGGCGTAAATCCGATATTTCAGATACCAAATTTCAACGAGAATGAAAAACGGAATCAACGTGAAAAATTGTGCGCCGTCCTCGTTCTCCCCGTAAATTTGAAAGCGCGCCGGCGAAATGTAGAGATTGACCGTCGAAAGTGATGCAAGCGTGTTGTCGCTGAGTTGAGTTATCGAAATTGACGGTACACTTTTCAATTTCAACCGCTCCGCAAATTCCAAAACAACCGGCGACTCTCCGCTGAGCGAAACGAAAATAAACAAATCATCTTCGTCCAGCGAGTCGATAATGGAATCGAGTTCGCCCGGTCCGACAATTTGATAGATAAAAATTTTGTGTTCCAAAAAAATTCTTTTCATCTCCTGCACGACGTTATCCTGAACGTAGCCGGAGGAAAAAGCAAAAATTCTTTTCGCGCCGTGCAAAAGTTTATTCGCGTTCCCGTAATCGCGATTCAAAAGATTATCGGCGGTTTGCGCGTAAAAATTTTTCAGTCCGGCGAGCGCGTTACTTTTTCGATTCGTCGTCGCGGATTTTTCAAAATTTATTGCCGCACGAAGTTCACTGTAACCGCGCAGACCGATTTTTTTCGCGAAACGGACGAGCGTCGCACTTGACACGGCACATTCTTTTGCAAGTTCGTGAACCGACATTTGCCCGGCTTTTTTCCGATGATTGAAAATGTATTTCCAAATCGTCAAGTCGGTCGGATTCAAAAATTCTCTGTGAGTGTTTATCAATTCTTCAAGACGCATTTTATTTTCACACCCCAAATTTAAAAAAAGTCGCAGGGAAAAAATTTTCTTCTCTGCGACCATATTCTTTTTACAGAAAAATTTTCCTTCAGAAGGTGATAATTTCGTTCTTGCCGCTCTCGACTTTTCCGGTATGTTTCTTCATCAACGGGAAATTCGCCGAGTTTGTAACCGCGACAATAACCACATCTTTGTATCCGTTATCCGCGATAACTTTTTTGTCAAACTTGATGAGCGGATCGCCTTCCTTGACTTTCGCGCCCTGTTTCGTCAAAACTTTAAAGCCTTTGCCTTTCAAGTTGACCGTGTCAATTCCGATATGAATCAAAATGTCCGCGCCGTTTTCGAGGTGAAGTCCGACTGCATGGAATGACTCTTCGGCAATCATGGTTACTTCCGCATCGGCGGGAGCGCAAACCGTGTCGCCGGTCGGTTCAATTCCGACACCGTCGCCCATCATTTTTTGAGCGAACATTTCATCCGGCACTTCGGTTATGTCAACGGATTTTCCGCTGACCGGTGCTT
>CAJOFG010000037.1:8020-10689 GCA_905233965.1 uncultured Selenomonadaceae bacterium | reverse complement strand
TTTACTTCTCAATTCTTCAGCCGCGACCAAATCGTGGTTCTTGATAAGTGCCGCACTCAAGATATGCTGAAAAGAATCTCTGCGTTTCATAACTCTGCTCTGAAGTTCCGCCACAAGTTTTCTTTGTTTCTGTACATTTTTGGCTGTCGCTATCGGATGTTTATCTTTTTTCGCTCGCAAAATTCGACGTGACAAAATTTTTTGTGCATTTTTCAAACGCTTTTTTGCCCGGCGGTAATATCTCGGATTATCGACAATATTTCCCAATGAATCTGCGTAAAAGTTTTCCAAATTCAAATCTATTCCGATTTGACTTCCCGTAAGTTCAAAAGGCTCCGCAAAAGGTTCGTCGGACGCAAGTTGCATTGACACATAATAATCTCCGCAACCGTCACGAGAAATTGTCAAAGTTCCGATTCTGACTTCGTGGTTTCAAAAAGTTTTTGCAATCTTTTCGACGAGCCTTTAAACCTGATTCTTCCCAACTTCGGCAGTTGTATATGTTTTTCGTCCAAAAATCTTGCGTTGGCGTTTGTCAAATGTGCCTCGTCCGAAGTTTTGTAATGCGGATTTGTTTGATAGCTTTCGAGATACGTTTTGCGGTGAAAATTCGGCGTTCCGTGCGAATTAATTTCTCTGTAAAGTTTCCATGCCTTTTGATAATTTTTCTTCGCGTTGTCAATCGCAAGCGAATCAATATTTTTGTCACGCAGAAAAAAATACTTGTCCTTCAACGCGCTTGTGGAATTTTTCAGATTTTGCAATTCGGAAATTTTTTCGGTTACACCTTTGATGTAGATTTTCGGATTGCCGAATTTCCAAAGTTCGAGATTTACATAAACCATTTCATTATAAACAAATCTGCTTGCGTCGGAATTTGCCTTTATAATTTTTCGTTGTTCAAAATCGGGATAAATTTTGAGTTTCAGCCCAAAATGATACCGTAAATCTTTCATTGCCTTTGCCACAGCTCCACCTCCTCCCGCAAAAGATTATATTACATTTTCCGAAATTTTGCAATTCCTCTCCCGACTAAAATTGGAAGATTCCTTGCGAAATTTTTAATTGAACTGATTCAAAAATCTTACGTCGTTGTCATAGAAAAGGCGCAGATCGTCAATCCCGTAACTCAACATTGCAATTCTTTCGACACCCAAGCCGAAGGCAAAACCGCTTACCTTTGACGGATCGTAACCGCTCATTTCCAAAACTTGCGGGTGAACCATGCCGGCACCCAAAATTTCAAGCCAACCGGAACCCTTGCAAACTTTGCAACCTTCACCGTGACACATCACGCAGGAAACATCGACTTCCGTACTGGGCTCCGTGAACGGGAAAAAGCTCGGACGCAGACGAATTTTTGCACTGCTGCCGAACATCTGTTTCAAGAACAATTCAAGCGTTCCCTTCAAATCAGCAAAACTTATTCCCTTGTCTATCACAAGTCCTTCGACCTGCGTAAACATCGGCGAATGTGATGCATCGTAATCGTCGCGGCGATAAACTCTGCCCGGCGCGATCATTCTTATCGGGGTATTCGGCTCGTGACCTTCCATTGTCCTTGCCTGTACCGGTGAAGTCTGGGTACGCAACAAAATCTCTTCCGTGATGTAGAAAGAATCTTGAGTATCTCTGGCCGGGTGATCTTTAGGCAAATTCAAAGCCTCAAAATTGTAATAATCCGTTTCGACTTCCGGTCCTTCTTCGACGGTGTAACCCATTTGGATAAAAATATCTTTGACCCGGTTAAGCGTCAAAGTCAGCGGGTGCAAATGTCCGCGATGAATTTTTCTGCCCGGCAAAGTTACGTCGATTTTTTCCGACGCGATTTTATTTTGAAGTTCCTTCTCTTTCAACTCGGCATTTTTTTCCGCGATAAGTTTTTCAATCTGCGTACGCGCCTCGTTTACGATTTTTCCGATACGCGGTCTGTCCTCCGCCGTCAACTGACTCATGCCGCGAAGTAAGGTGGTGAGTTCGCCTTTCTTGCCCAAAAATTTTACGCGCACGTCGTCGAGTTCTTTTAAGTTTGTCGTCGCGGATTTTATTGCATCCTCCGCCGCCTGACGCAATTTTTGTATTTGAATTTCCATAAAAAATTTTTTCCTCCCGTCATTAAAACAGTCGCCCGGCACCGGCACGGACGACCGAATTTTTTCCAACGTCGGAATTATATTCCGTCAAATAAACTAATGCAAGAATTTTTATTGCCGATCATTTGATAAAGTTGAGCGCGGTTACGATAACCTCAAGATTTTTTCATCATCTCAAAAAATTCGTCGAACAGATACATATTGTCTACCGGACCGGGCGACGCTTCCGGGTGATATTGCACGGAATAAATCGGAAGTTTTTTGTGTCGCATACCTTCAACCGTTCCGTCGTTCACCGAAATGTAGGTGACTTCGAGCGGCAATTTCTTCAAAGATTTTTCATCGACGGCGTAACCGTGATTTTGCGAAGTGATGTAAACTCTGCCGGTCTTTAAATTTTTCACCGGCTGATTGGAGCCGCGATGCCCGAATTTCAATTTGTAAGTGTCCGCACCCATTGCCAGAGCAAGCAACTGATGACCAAGACAAATTCCGAAAATCGGTTTCTTGCCGATTAACTTTTTAATTTCGTCGATAATGTCCGGAACATTTTTCGGATCTCCGGGACCGTTGGAA
>CAJOFG010000037.1:0-7938 GCA_905233965.1 uncultured Selenomonadaceae bacterium | reverse complement strand
AGTCCATTGCCACGACGAACGGCGCATTTTTTTTGTCGGAATTTATCGTGTAAATCGAAGGGGTCGTCACCTGCTTTACGACATCTTCTTGAAAGGGAAGTTTCATCAATTCGTCAATCGTCCGTTGCGAAGTGTATTCGCTGACGATAACGCCCTTCATCGTGCCGGCGGAACGAATTTGCCGGGTAAGTGCGCGTGTATCGACATCGTAAAGGCAGGTAATTTTTTCGGAGGACAAATAATCCGACAAAGTTTTTTCCATGCTTGAACTGCAGGGATTTTCGCAAAGTTCACCGATTATCAGTCCGCCGACAAAACTTTTGCGACTCTGATTAAAAATTTTCGCCGTTCCGTAATTTCCGATTAACGGATATGTCAGCGTGACAATCTGCCGGCAATACGACGGGTCGGTTAAAATTTCCTGGTAACCGGTCATTCCGGTATTGAAAACGACTTCGCCTTCGGCACTTGCATTTGAGCCGCCGAAAAGTTGTCCGCGAAAAACGGATCCGTCTTCGAGTATCAATTTACCTTTCAAAACTTCAGCACCTCTTTTTTGTCGATTGTTTACGAGAATAAAAAAATTTCGGCAACTCCCGCCGCTCACGGACGAGCGGCAGTTCGCGTAAGCAACGTGATGTTGCTTCAGCGAACGAGTTTTCTTTGGTTACTTTCTTTGTCGGTACAAAGAAAGTAACATTACTTGAAAAATTTTTTAAAAATTTTTTCGAAATACGAATTACGAATTACATTTTTTTTACGGGAACCGGACCGCGTGAAAGTGCGATGGCTCCGGTCCGGGCAATTTCAACAATTTCGTAATCCTTCAAAACTTCGCATATCGCATCAATTTTTCCTTGCGTTCCGGTGAGTTCGATAACGACATTTTCACTTGTCACGTCAACGATTTGAGCGCGGAAAATATCGACAACGCCGACCAAGTCCGCGCGATTTTCTTTCGTTGCCTTAACTTTAATCATGACGAGTTCGCGCTCTATCGCCGGAATTTTACTCAAGTTCACGATTTTTATTACGTCAATCAATTTGCCGAGTTGGTTCACGACCTGATCCAATTCGTTTTCGGATTCTACGCTGACGACAATATTTATTCGCGTTATGCTCGGCTCTTCGGTGTAGCCGGCGGAAATACTTTCGATGTTGAAAGCGCGACGGCTTATCAATCCGGAAACGTGAGTCAAAACGCCGGGCTTGTTATCGACCAAAACGGCAAGCAAATATTTTTTCACAAAAAAACCTCCCGAATATTTCATAAAAGTTCACCGGCAAATGATAAAACATTATACCGGAAAATTGCAATAAAAAAAATTCCCCGTTTCGGAGAACTTGTCAAGGAAAAGTATACTCAAAAGCACGAGAAGAATAAACAGAACCTTGTGTCCAATTTCTTTGACTCATACCTTTTTTACCGCTCATTTTTTCCACCCCCTGTATTTATTACAAAAAAAGCAGACAACTCTTTTTTTGAATTGTCTGCTTTTACTTTACCGGTTCACAACCTTTTTACGGGTCGTGCGTAATTTTTTTGTTTGAAGGAAATAATTTTCGGGTGCGTAAAATTTTCGCGTCGATTATTTAATTAAAATCTGTTTGCTCTCCGGAATTGCGGGAGTCGCTTTCGGCATATCAATTTTGAGTACGCCGTCTTTAAATTCCGCTTCAACTTTCGTTTCGTCGATGTCGTCAATGTAGAACGAACGACTCATGCTGCCGTATCTGCGTTCGCGACGAATGTAATTTCCTTTTTCGTCCTGTTCGTTTTTCTCCTCGTTTTTGTTCGCCGAAATGACGAGATAATTGTTGTCGTACTTCAGCGAAATATCTTCCTTCTTCATGCCCGGCAAATCTGCGGTGAGCTCGTAGCCGTCGCCGGTGTCTTTCACGTCAACTTTGAAATTGTCTTTTCCGAAGTCCGACGCGCAATCACATTCTTTGAAGAACGGAGAATTGAAAACGTCAAACAAACTTTTGAACTCCGGCTCTTGTTTACCGGTCAAATCTTTAACGTAACCGAAAGGAATCAAACCCAACATTGTAATCGTCTCCTTTTTTATATCGAATCCTGATTTTTAATTTCGCGGTTCGAGTTTTTTTATTTTTCCCTCGAACAATTCTGTATTATACGCAAAAAAATCAAAATGTCAATAGGGCAAAACGATAAAAAATCAAAAAACGTAAAAATTTTTCATGAAGGGTTATTCCGACGCGGTTTGTCGGTAAAAAAATTTTTTGACCTTTTCAATGTTCGATTTGACTTTCTCAAAAAACTTTATCGACGGTTCAAAAATTTCGAAATGGTTTTCATCATCTGCGGCAAGTCGAGCGGCTTGGCGATGTGGGCATTCATTCCGGCTTTCTTTGCCCGTTCCACGTCTTCGCTGAATGCATTCGCCGTCATTGCGATAATCGGAATTTTTGCAAGCTCCGGATTTTCCAGCGCACGAATTTTTCTCGTCGCTTCGTAGCCGTCCATAACCGGCATTTGAATATCCATTAAAATCAAATCGAAGTCGCCGGGTTGTGACGCGGAAATTTTTTCGACGGCCTCTTTTCCGTTCACCGAGTAATCGACTTGGAAACCGACGCCGGTCAAAATCATTATCGCAATTTCCCGGTTCACGTCGATGTCCTCAACGAGCAAAATTTTTTTGTCGGAAAAGTCAGTTTCCGGCTCCGGCAGAGAAATATTTTCGGTCGGCACAACTTCCGGCTTATCGACTATTGCAAAGAGGAAGTCCAAAACAAATTCCGTGCCTTCGCCCTGTTTCGTGTTGACTGAAATTTTTCCGCCCATCAAGTCGGTGAAATTTTTTGTAATCGCCATGCCGAGCCCGGTACCCTGTATGCCGCTGACTGTCGAAGTCCTTTCGCGGGTGAACGGCTCAAAAATTTTTTCGGCAAACTCTTCGCTCATGCCGATACCGTTATCTTTAACCCGAAGTTGATAATTTGCAAGACCGGGTATTTCGTTGTAAGTTTGAATCAAATCGACCGAAACTCTCCCGCCTTCCGGAGTAAACTTGCAGGCGTTGCCGATTAAGTTCAGCAAAATTCTGTTCAGCAGGTTGAAGTCGCAGATGACGATATTATTTTTGACTTGCAAAGTATCGACGAGAAATTCAATTTTCTTCGCGCGCATTTGTGATGAAAAAATTTCGCCGACTTCCCGAACGATTAAGACAATATCATTTTCGGATTCGTTCAATTCGGTTTTTCCGTTTTCAATCCGGCTCATTTCCAAAACGTCGTTAATCAGCGCGAGGAGATGCCGGCTTGAAGTTTCAATCTTGTTTATAAATTCGTAAAGTCTTTGCGGCACGTTGTCCGGGCAATGTTCACGCGGACAATTTTCGCAAAGTTTGTGAAGATCCTTCGACAGTTCGATGTAACCTATAATCGCGTTCATCGGCGTTCGGATATCGTGGCTCATGTTTGAAAGGAAATTTGTTTTCGCCCGGCTGCGCTCCTGCTCCTGAATTATTTTCATGTTCAATTCTTTTTCGCGCTCTTTCATTATCGTAAAAATTTCCGACATGAGGATAAGAATTATCGCGATCATCACCATGTGAATTGTCGTGTGCAGAGTCAAAGTGTTATTGATAACTTCGTTCGACGTACCGAGAATAAATTTGATGTGATCCTCTTTGACTTGGCGCATCCACATTGCGGTTGAGAAAAAATTCAGGAATAAAATCATCATGCACATTGCGGTGGATTTTCCGAAACGATTTTGTTTGTCGTGTTTGAAAGTGTACCGGTAGCAGAAAAATCCGCCGATACTCCACGCCGCGAGGAGCAAATAAGATTCTGCGTTAAGCGCGCTGCCGTAAAGGAAATTCGGCAGTATCGGGAAGAAGAAGAAACAGAAACTCAGTACCAGCCCGGAGAGTCCGAAAATTTTTTGCCGCTTGTTGCCGGTTTCCTTCGCCGTAATATAATTGCAAAGTGAAACGTAACCGTAAGCGATCGATGCGGTTATCGTCGTCACGTCGGTGAGCCAGGCAATGGCTGTTCGTCCGAAAAACGGAATAATCAAACTCACCGTCATTATCGTCATTATCGCTTTGCGCGGAGTTCCGTCTTCGGACGTTTCCGCAAATTTCGCCGGCATCAAATCATCTTTCGCCATAGCTTTCAAAATTTGCGCGGAAACGAGATAAAAGCCGAGCAAACTTGTTGACAGCGCGGCGAAAACGGAACAAGTCAAAATTATAATTCCGGTTGAGCCGAAAACCGAATTGACGGAGTTAAAAACAGGGAGTGCGGAATAGCCGGACAAATTTTTCAAATTCGCAATGTATTCCGACCATGAAGAATATTCCGCCGGAATTTTCATCACGGCAAGAGTATTGAGCAAGCAGTAAACGAGAACGCCGCAGAACACGGCCGCAATAATTATCGGATACAATTTTTTCGCGGGGAAAGAAAAATTTTCGCCGGTATGAGTAATTGCCTCAAAGCCGACGAACATCCAAGGAGCAATCATGAATATGCTGAAAATTTGCATGACGGGCGAAACGGTTTCCTCTTGAAAAGCCGGACTGAAAGGAATGTTTCCGGTCTGCGAATAAATTCCGACAAAAAGCGCGATGACACTCACGAGGAGGAAAACGGCAAGCGCAATGTGAAATTTCCGCGCAAAATTTCTGAGGTAACAGGCAACGAGTCCGAAAAGAATTATTACCTCCCACGTCAGCAAAATTTCTCCGAGAAAAACATCGTAGCCGGCAATTCTGTAATGGAAACCGAATTGCAAAAAGTCGCCGAAAATATATCGGCTGATTAAAACGAAAGCGGTTGCGTTCGCCCAAATGAGTGACAGGTAAGCAAGAGTGACCGACCATGCGGCAAGGAAAGAATGATCGTGTCCCAAAATATGCCGGGTGTAAGTAAAAATTCCGCCGTTGTCCGGAAATCTTTCCGCCATGACGCAAAAATTTTTCCCGATGATTAACATAACAAGTCCGCCGAGAACGACGGCAAGAATCGTCCCGACCGTCCCGGCGTTCGGCAGAAACATATTGCCGGGCATGACGAACGAACCCCAACCTATAATTCCTCCGAAAGACAACGCCCAAACACCGAGCGGTGTCAAATATCTTGTCGCGTCCGGAGATTTTCCCGAACCGGAAATTTTCGTATTCAAAATTTTTCCTCCAATCCGGTTTCACAATTTTTTTTTCGAGTTGCGGGTATTATACATTTTATTTCTGAAATTGAGAATATGATTTTTTTCGCCGACCGGTTGCCGGAAAAAATTTTTTGTCGAAGATTTTTTTCGCCGGGAAAAAATTTTTGTCGGTTGACGAAAAAATTTAACCGTGTTAGACTTACGCGAAAAAATTTTCCCCGACGCGGTTTGTCGCAACTCCGGCGCGGACTTCGTCGCAGGGAACAAAAAAAGTTTGGAGGAATTTAAAAATGTTGACTAAACAGGACAAAGAAGAAATCGTAAAAAAATTTGCGGTGCATGAAGGCGATACCGGTTCTCCGGAAGTGCAAATTGCTCTTTTGACTGCGCGTATCGCTTACCTCACCGAGCACCTCAAAGAACACAAAAAAGATCATCATTCCCGTCGCGGACTTTTGAAAATGGTCGGTCATCGTCGCAGACTGTTGAGCTACCTCAGCAAGAAAGACATCAACCGTTACCGTGAAATTCTTGCGCAACTCAATCTTCGCAAATAAAAAAATATTTTTTCCGGTGTCGTCACGTCCGGGAATTTTTTTCCGGAACTTCGGCACCTTTTTAGTTTTGATTCTTAATTTTCCGGAGAGATTGAACGATATAATTTCGGATAACTTTTTCAAGACACGGAAGTCCGAATAAAATCGGGAGGGGTCTTTCATCATGATGAGATCTTTGTGGTCTGCCGCATCGGGAATGATAGCGCAGCAAAAAAATATGGACGTTGTCGCTCACAACATTGCGAACGTCAACACTTACGGAAACAAAAAAGTTCGTGCGGAATTTCAAGATTTGATTTATCAAACTTTGCGCGATGCCGGCGGTACTTCCGGAAACGGAACGCAATATCCGCAGGGCTTGCAAATCGGTTTGGGTACCCGCGTCGCCGCGACCAACAGAATTTTTACTCAGGGCGCGTTGCAGACTACCGACAGACCTACCGACGTTGCAATTCAGGGCGAAGGATTTTTCCAAATCCAAATGCCGGACGGAACGACGGCTTACACCCGCGACGGTTCTTTCAAACTCGATTCAAACCGCCGAATGGTTACGAGTGACGGTTTCCTTTTGATTCCGAACATCACGATTGACGAGAACGCGACGCTTGACAGTATCGTCATAAGTTCGGACGGTCGAGTTTCCGATACGCCGGCCGGAGGAGAGCAGGGCGAAGTCGGACAAATTACAATCGTCCGTTTCATTAACCCGGAAGGTCTTTACGCTTACGGAAAAAATCTTTTCCTGGAAACTGCCGCATCCGGTGCGCCGATTGAAAGCGAACCGGGTCAGGACGGAGCCGGTGTACTCACTCAAGGTACTTTGGAAATGTCCGGCGTTCAAATCGTCGAAGAAATGGTAAATATGATCGTTGCTCAACGTGCTTACGAATCCAATTCAAAATCCGTCACCACTTCAGATTCAATGCTTGAAATTGCCAATCAGTTGAAACGTTAAAAGTGATTGATTGAAAATGAAAAAGATATTTTTTCTCGCGGCGTTGATTTTTGCTTTGAGTTTCACACCGAAAACTTTTGCCAATCAAATTTTACCCGGCGCAATGCTGGAGGAGTTGGCGGGACAAAAAATCGAATCGTTCCTTGCCGAACGGGGAGAAACTCGGCGACACGAAGTCACAATCACCCGCGAATTGACGAACGTCAGCTTGCCGGAAGGAATCGTTGACGTTCAAGTTGTCCTGCCGGCATCGACGATAAGTTACACCGCGATGACGCCGGTAAGGGCGAAAATTTTCGTCAACGGACAATGGAATCGCGACATAAATTTTACGGTTCGCGTCACGGTTTTTGATACGGTTCTGCTTGCGAATCACGATTTGCTTGTTTCGGAAACGCGACTTACCGAAAATGATTTTACGCTTGCGGAAATTGCGATTGACGGACGAACGGAATTTGTAAAGGACGTAAAAAAAATTGTCGGCTTGGTTCCGCACAGATTTGTTCGCGCCGGCTCTCCGGTTGCGGAACATTATTTTCGTCAGCCGTTGGCGGTCGAAAGCGGACATCAAGTCACGATTATCGCGCAGAGGAACGGACTCCGGGTTTCGGCGCAGGGAATTGCACTGGTTCGCGGAAGGATAGGCGACATCATAAAAGTTCGGAATGAAAATTCCCAAAAAACTTTTTCCGCAAAAGTGATTGACGCTCAAACGGTGGAGGTGGTCTTTTAATCATGTTGAAAAAAATTTTGACGATGATTCTTCTCGGCGCGTTTGCAATCACCCCGTTTATCGGCGAAACGGCGGACGCGAAATCTCTTTGGTCGGACAGAAACCGGAATATGTTCGCCGACAAAAAAGCGCGTGACGTGGGAGATATCGTCACGATTGTTATCAACGAATCGACGACGCAGAGAACGACGCGCTCAACTTCAAATTCAAAAGAGGGTTCGGTGAATATCGCTGCGGGTACCGGAATTTTCGACTTCCTCAAAGCACTTTCCGCAAGCGGTGAAGATTCTTTTTCCGCGACCGGCAACGCAAACGCCACGAACAGTTACAACGCAAATATTACCGTAACCGTCGTTGAAGTTCTCCCGAATGACAACATGGTTATCGAAGGGACGCAATCCATTTGGCAAAACCGGGACGAACATAAAATCACTTTGCGCGGAATAATTCGCCGCGACGATGTGACGATGAACAATACCGTTTCCTCAACCAGAGTTGCCGACGCGACTTTGAGATTCGACGGAAAAGGACCTTTGAACGCAAA
>CAJOFG010000036.1 GCA_905233965.1 uncultured Selenomonadaceae bacterium | reverse complement strand
AATGTTCCTGCGGCAGAACTCTCATCAGAATGACCCGGTTGAAAGGTCGCACGGACGATATGCTGATTATTCGCGGTGTAAATGTTTTCCCCAGCCAGATTGAAACCGTTCTCCTCAACAACGGTTACGCGGCGAATTATCAAATTATCGTCGATCGCGTAAATCATACGGATACTTTTGAAATTAAAGTTGAAATGACGCCGGAAATGTTCACCGATAACGTCGGCGAAATTCAAGCGCGCAAAAAAGTTTTGGAAAATGATTTGCGCTCCATGTTGGGCATTAAAGCAAATATTTCTCTCGTCGCGCCGAAAACGATTACACGGAGCGAAGGAAAAGCCGTTCGCGTCATCGACAACAGAAAACTTTAAGGAGGTCGGAAAAAAATGAGCGTAAAGCAAGTTTCGGTTTTCCTGGAGAATAAACCGGGAACTTTAAAAAAAATGACGGAAGTTTTGGCAAAAAATAATGTCAACATTCGCGCCCTCTCACTTGCCGACACGAAAGATTTCGGTATCGCCCGGATGTTGGTAAATGACGTTTACGAAACGACGAATGTTTTGAAGGAAGCAAATTTTGTCGCGTCGTTCACTCCGGTTTTGGTCTACGCGATTTCCGACAATACCGGCGGACTCGATTCGCTCCTGCAATATTTTGAAGATGCCGGAGTAAATATCGAATATATGTACGCATTCGCCGGCAAAGAAAGAGCTTACATGATTTTCCGGGTCGCCGACACGAAAAAGGCGGAGTCACTTCTTGCCGAAAAAGGTTTAACATCTTTGTCGCAGGAACAAATTTCCGAAGTCTGACAAAAAAATTTTCGCAAAATAAAAAAGCACCTTCCCGAAATTTTTTTTCGCGACGAAGGTGTTTTTTTTGTTCGGAAAAATTTTTTATCTCACGCCGGGATAAAGTTTCGCGACGATATCGTCGGGCAGTGCGAAGTGCTGATAATCTTTGCAGTCCGTCCAATCGCCGCCCCAAATAAAACCGTGTTCCGTGAAAAGTTTTTTGCAAAAATCGTCGTCGGCAATTTTGTACGGAAAATTTTTTTCCCGGTCTTCAAAGTCTGCGGAATTTGCCGGTGCGATATTTTTTTTGCCGCCGGAAAAAGTTATGTACGGGTTGTACAGCGGATTTATATCGACGGCAAGTCCGAGAGCGTGAAGGGAAATTCTTTTCGTGCCGGCGACGACGCGAAAGTTAAAGCACGAAGAATTGTTATCCGCCATAGATTTTTCATCGTCGGCATCGTATTCGTCAATGAGCCGAATTTTTTCAATCGGATAATCGGCGGCGTAAAGTTTTTTGAAAATATCGAGGAGCGCGGCGACAATGTACACGTTGCAAATCAATTCGCCG
This sequence comes from uncultured Selenomonadaceae bacterium, assembly GCA_905233965.1. Lineage (GTDB taxonomy): Bacteria > Bacillota > Negativicutes > Selenomonadales > Selenomonadaceae > Quinella. The sequence goes on along the minus strand of CAJOFG010000036.1, from coordinate 6,727 downwards.
GGGAAAATTTTTCCGTTCAAATCTTTGTGCATGACGTGCAGATAACGCAATTCCTCACGCGGAAGAAAACAATCTTCCTTGTAAGATTTGCCGCGAATCCGGGAAAAAATTTCATCGTCAACGCCGGAAATATAAAAATCGTTCAACAAAATCACTCCTTGCAAAAATTTTTCCCAATGATAACATTTTGTAAAAATTTTTTGGAGGAATTTTTTATGCAAAAAATTTTGGAGCAACTTGATTCGGAATTGAAAAATTTAATCGGCGACACCGGCGCGAAAGTTCCCGGTCTGGGCGTTATCGTTTACAAAGACGGGCGCGAAATTTTTTCGGCGTTTCACGGGTGCAGAAATTTGGAAAAAAATAAACCGGTAACTCGTGATACCCGGTTCCGTGTCGCGTCCGTTTCAAAAATGTTCACGATTTTTGCGATAATGAAACTTGCCGAAGAAGGAAAAATAAATCTTGACGAAGATGCCGGAAAATATTTGGGGTTCGATTTGCGAAATCCGACTTGCCCGGAAAAAAAAATTACCGTGCGACTTTTGGCGGCTCACCTCTCCTCGATTCGCGACGGAAAAATTTATTCCGCGCCGCCCGAATACGATTTGCAAAATTTTTTTTCGCCGAACGGAAAATTTTGGGAGGACGGCGCACATTTCGACGGAGTGCCGGGAAATTTTTTTTGCTACTGCAATTTGAATTACGGAATTTTGGGTACGATAATCGAACGTGTCACCGGAAAAAGATTCGACGTGTACATGAAGGAAAATATTTTTGCGCCGCTTGAAATTTTTGCCGAATACGTTCCCGGAAATTTTTCCGACGCAGAATTTGAAAAACTCGGCACACTTTACCGGAAAAAAAATCCGACCGGCGTTTGGGACGAGTTCGGCAAATGGTACGGCACGATTGACGAGTACAAAAATTTTCGTCCGGCGAAAAATACTTTGGCGATTCAAAATCCTTACGCGGAAAATTTTCAACCGGTTTGCGACTTGAAAAATTATTCGCCCGGTCGAAACGCAACGATTTTTTCTCCTCAAGGCGGCTTGCGAATTTCTTTTGAAGAGCTTTCACACGGTTTGGAAATGTTGATGAACGGCGGGACTTGGCGCGGAAAAAAATTTTTGCGTCCGGAGTCTGTTGCCGAGATGTTGAAAATTCGTTGGCGTTACGACCCGGAAAATAAAAACGGCTCCGATTGCGGCGGAGCGGTTTTGTCTTACGGTATGGGAATTTATTTTATTGACGGAAAAAGTTCCGCACGTCTTTGCAGAAAATATGAAGTCGATTTAATCGGACACACCGGCGAGGCGTTCGGCATGATGTCCGGACTTTTCTTCCGACCGGGAAGTCGCGACGGATTTATTTACATGATGAACGGCGAAGCGATTGAGGAGGATACCGACGTGAGGAGTAAAGGAAAATTCGGAGCGAATTACATTTGGGAAGAAAATATCGCCGACCCGATTTGCCGGGCGTTGATTGAATTTACCGGTTGACGTACAGAGCGCGAACATTTATATCGACGGAGTGAACAATCATTCCGGTAGTGTATTCGACTGCCTCGCGAATTTTCGCCTGCGTCTGAGAAATTAAAGTCGGAATGTGGTTGCCGTAACTCAAAATTACTTCGCACGAAATTTGAAGTCCGCAATCGTCATCGCCTTTGAAAAGATGTTTGACGTTCACGCGGCTGACATTTTTTACAAACTCTTTCGCCCGGATAATTTTTTCCACAATCTTGCGGACAACCAAATCGTCAATAACAAGTTTCCCGTAGTAACTGAACACCGGGCGAACGATTGATTTTTCGCCGAGCTTGCGACGACGAACCCGCGACTTTTTGAAAAGAGTTTGCAACGGGTCGATGAGGTAGCCGGAAAAATGCGGCTTGAGTTCGATTGTCGGCACCGGGATTATATGCTTGCCTTCTTTGAGTCGGTGATATCTTGCACGTTCGATGTCTTGTCCGGAGGCGATGTCCTCGATTCGCACGATTAACTGGATTGAAGGAAGTTTCAAAGTCTTGGCGATTTTATGAACCATATTTTCCGACGTACCGATTATCAAAATTCTATGCGGCTGAATTTTTTGTATTGCTTCCCGCACTTCTTCCGCGTGTCCGGGCAAAACGAAAATCGCCCGGCGCACCGCCATGATTTTGCTTTTTTCGGTCTTCGCCGATTCGCCGGCGACAATATGCCCGTCTTTGATTAAAATTCCGTCGTCAATTATTGCGTCGGCTTTATGTTCGTTCGCCACTTGAATGGCACGATGACTTTTGCCCGTGCCGCTGGGTCCCACCAATGCGATTACGTCCACCGGTCAACAGCTCCTTACCAAAAAATTTGCAAGGATAATTCTCCGGCAATATGAATTTTTCCTGCAACAAAAAATTTCCGGACGCAACCCGGATTTTTTTTGAACGCAAAAATTTTTTTCGCCGGAAACAAAAAAGCGACTCACGATTAAATTCGCAAGCCGCAATATTTTTTGTCGAAAATTATTTTCCGGTAATTTTATTTTCCGGTTTGAGTTTGTCCGGGTTTACCTTCTTCAAGGTCTTTAACCGGTTTTGCTTTGAGAGCTTTTTTCGGAAGTTCAAATTGTGCCGCTGCCGCGTCGCTCATGTAAGTTGTGTAAGCTTTCGTGTCGCTGTAATATGCGATTGTTTCAAAAACGACTTTCAAAGCGTCCGGCCACTGTTGCGTTTCATCGTTGAGTGCCGCGAATGCAACGGAGTGAATCAAATCGGAGAGGTTGAGACTTATCGTGAGGGTTCTCCAATTTTGTTTGTCAATTGTCCAAACATACCAAATGTCGGAATTTCTGCAACCCTGTTCCATATATTTCAAAACGGTTTCCTGAAGTGCGCTGTCCTCAGCCGTGCCTTTATCGGCAGGATTTTTGGCGGACTCTTTAACCATTTCGTCGGCAATGCGTTCGGAATCCAATTTTACGAGCAAGGTGCAACGGCTGTCGCTGTCTTGAAGGACGTTGACTTCTTTAACGTCGGCGATCATTTCGTCAATTTCCGAAGCAGTCGGAGTTGCAAGAAAATCGGCGAAGTGCGCGGCGACACTCGGAGCGTCGTAGACGTACCATTTTTTATCCGTTTCGTAATAAATTTTCATGTCGTTGCCGACTTGCTGAATATGGAAAGGTATTTTCTGTTCGGACGTTTTGCCGGTTTCGCCCATCGACCAGAAGAAAAGTTCGCCGGCAAGTTTCAAATCGTCTTTGTTCAATTTCACGAGGAAATCCAAATCGACTTGGAAATCCGGCGCGATGAAGAAAATATCTTCATGGAAAATCCGGTAGTTGTCGTTGGGCGAAGTTTTGGTGAGTGCTTCGCGGAAAAGTTGCATACCGTCCGTTGCGGCTTCAACTTTTGAAAAACTTCCGCCGATCAGGAGCGCGGCGCAGAAAAATATTCCCGCCGCCAGACCCAAAAACTTTTTCATAAAAAATTCCTCCTCAAAATTATCTTATTCTCTTTTGCAAATCCTCAAAGAATGAATTGCACATTCTGCCGAACATTTTGCTCTGCGCCGAAAATTCTTCGCGATCTCTGATGTCTTCGCGGGAGAAAACGAGCCGTCCCGTTCTTGTGTCGTAAGCTTCAAACATCGCGGTAATTTCGGAAATGTCCACTCTGCGCGGCGGATAAGTTACCGGCACGGTGACGTAATAAACTTCCTCAATCCAATTTCCGTCCCTGTCCCTTATCGACCGGGTTTCTCTTCTGTCCTCCCAAACCGTTCTGGCGGGAATGACATAAGAACGGTCATTCCATTTCGTAATTTGACATCTGATTGCAATGTCGGCACGCGCGGCAACGGATTGCAAATCCGGAGCGGAATATCTGCCGTCGGAATAAAGATTTCTTCCGCCGCCCGCCAACTGCGACTCAAATATTACGGCGCATTTCAATTTTTGTGAAGCCCCGTCAAAAGCTGAGCGCAAAGATTGAATTGCGGCACCGCTCAAGCCGAAACCGGAATTGAGTGATGACGCATCGAGCAAAACGGCGGAACGAACCGACCGGAAATTATATCCGGGATCGATCCAATCGTTTTTTGTTGCGGAAACATTTTGAGGCATGATTAAAAGTGCCAAAAGACACAACACGCCGAAAATTTTCCCCGTGATGTTAAAACCCATGAAAATTTTTCCTCCTTTGTTTTATTTCGGTTTATTTAAAAAAAAATTTTTTAATGCCTTGTCAATCGTCCGGCAGTTTGTCGAACTGCTTTAAAATTGTTCCGTCGCGATAAACAACTTCGACAATTTCAATGTGAATCGAACTTTTTTTCAGACCGTGCCGCATAACGTCGGCATCTGCACGGACGAACGGATTTAAAACTTTATCAATATTGAAACTTTGCAAGCCTTTCGGTTTGTACGCCAAGTCAATTTCAAACGGCGTTATTCCCTGCTTGTCGTCCTTGCCGTCAATTATAACTTGTCCGACAATTTTGGCAAGCGGCTTTTCCGATTTTACGTCGGCTTTCAAAACCAAATTCAAAGTTTTTGAAAATCCGTAAGAATCACCCTCGCCGACTTTCGCCTCAAAACTTTTAACCTCGAATGTGTCGGAAATTTTTTCCCGTATCGGCGCGTTCAAACTTTCCAGCTTGACATTCATGGCGCGGTTGAAACCGGGAAGGCAATCGACAAAATTTTTCGCGCCGATTATCCGCCAATTTTTTTTATCGACTTTTTCAAGCGTCAATTCAATCTCGAAAGAAAATTTCAAATCGGAATTGTAAAATTCCACTTTGGTCGTCGCTTCTCCTCCGTTTATCACCGGCTTGGAAATATTTTGTATCTTGCAGGACGCGGGGGAAAATTTTTTCAACCACTTTTGACTTTGATTGAGCGGCGGGGAAAAAGTTACCGTACCTTTTGAAATGTATTCGTCGGCAGCAGTTTTTGCCGCCGCGAAAAATTCCGGTTGCCGCGCCGCGTAAATCGCGTTCATGTCTTGCACGGAATAAGTTGTCGAATCGGTTTCGGAATTTATTTGCGCCGCGACAATTTCTTCCGACAAAGTTTGCAAAATCGCGTCAAGGTCAACCGATTTGTAAAAATTTTCTTCGTCGTGTTTTGAAATTGAATCGCGAATCGTTTTCAGCGAGTTTGACGGAAGAGTTTGCATCTGCATCCAAGCGCGATAAGCACCGGCACAGGCGGCGATCGCGATTATCAGCGGAACGGTTATCAGTAAAATTTTTTTCATTGCGGATTATCTTCTTCCGGAGTTTCGGCTTTACGTTTTTTCTTCGGGTTAAATTTATTCATGGCCGCGTCAATTCCCTCCCGGAAAATGCAAATTACTGCGGGAACCAAATTTTCAATCGCGTCGGAAATTTTTTTTGCGTCCTCCTCGTTGAACGGGCTGAGGACGTGAGAATTGACGCTCCGATTTTCCGGCGGACGACCGATACCTATTCTCACGCGGGAAAAATTTTTTTCGCCGCCGAGAAATTGAATTATCGACTCAATCCCGTGATGACCGCCGCCGCTCCCTTTCGGTCTGAGTCGAATCATTCCGACCGGCAAATCCATATCGTCATGGGCGACAGTCAAACTTTCCGGCGCGACTTTGTAAAAATCAGCCAGAGGAGCGACGGACTCACCGCTCAAGTTCATAAAAGTTTGCGGCTTGACGATTAAAATTTTTTCGCCTTCAAAAAAAGTTTCCGCAACAAGCGCGTCAAATTTTTTTCGCCAATCGTTTGCGCCGAGTTCTTCGGCAAGCTTATCGGCGAGCATAAATCCGACGTTATGCTTTGTTGCGGAATATTCTGCGCCCGGATTTCCGAGCCCGACAAAAATTTTCATTTTCAAATTCTCTCCGGAAAAAAATTTGTTCGTCAGATAAAAATGTTGATTATCGCGGTAAAAATATCCAGAATCAATCTTTGCATCGGAACGAAAATATAACCGAGTATCGGTGTCATCAAAAAGATTATCAGTATCAACATACTGTAGCGTTCAATCGTTTCGTACCTTATCGCCAACTCATACGGGAGAAGTTGTTTCAAAACGTGTGAGCCGTCCAGAGGAGGAATCGGTATCATGTTGAAAATTGCAAAGTTTATGTTCACGATAACGATTAACGATAAAACCGTTCTCATTCCGTCCGACACGACCAAATCATTTTTGAGCATGAAAACAAAAATAAATGCGGCGATAAACGCGACGATTAAATTTGCCGCCGGACCGGCGAGCGAAACGAGTATGTCATCGCGGCGCGGGTTTCTGAAGTTGTACGGATTTATTTGAACAGGTTTTGCCCAACCGAAATGAACGAGAAACAACATCAAAAGTCCGAACACGTCGATATGGGCGGCCGGGTTGAGTGTCAACCTTCCCTGAAGTCGCGGAGTAAAATCTCCGAGTGCGACCGCAACTCTTGCGTGTGCGTATTCGTGAATGACCATCGCTATAATAATTCCCGGTATGACGGCTATCAAATGTGCAAAAAATCCGCCTGCAGAATCAAACACAGACATTCCTCCCAAAAAAAATTTTTGTGCGACAGATTATATCAAAACACAATGCCGGCGGTCAAAATTTTTTCTGCAACGATTTTTTGCGGCTTTTTTCGGCACACAAAAAAACACCCGCCGATTATCTTACGCAACGTCGGCAGGTGCATTTCCGGTTTTATCTGCATTTTGAAATTTCGTTATTGGTGACGCCAGCGGGATTT
>CAJOFG010000035.1 GCA_905233965.1 uncultured Selenomonadaceae bacterium | reverse complement strand
GGCAAGAAAAAAGCGACTTTCATCCCCACGTCTGAAGTCGGGGGCTTTTCGCCGCATTTCGGTAAGGCGACGGAATTTTTAAGTGCGCTTGTTTTTCTTAATATAGTCAAGCATTTTGTCGTAAGCCGCAACTATTTCGTCCGGCTTTATCTGTTTAATGCAATGAGGTTCAGGCGCGGAGCAACCGCCGACGAAAAAATTTTTGACGCAACCGTCAAGATATTTTTCCGGACGAAGAACAATCGCCGGAGTTTGTCGCGGAAAAAATCTGCGGAAATTTCTGATTCCCCCGCCGAAGTCGCCCTCTTCGGATTTCGCTTCGCAAATCACGGTGATGACCGGCAATTTCGCGGCGACGGCAATGTGAGCCGTGCCTGTGTCGTTGCCGATGTACAAATCCGAAAGTGAAATGAGCGCGGAAGTCAATCGCCAGCCGGCTTTCAACGCGACGATATTTTTTGCAAATTCTTCCGGCAAATTCTCCCGTAAAAATTTTGCGTCGTCCGTTTCGGTCGCGCCGCCGAAAATAAAAACCGCCGCACCTTTGGAAATAATTTTTTTCAACGCCGGCAAATATTGAGAGACCGGATAAATTTTTCCCGGATGACTTTTGCCGCCGATACCGAGAGCAATTTTTATTCTGCCCGGCGCGAACCCCTCCGAAATTTTTTTCGCCCGGAATAAATCTTCGCCGGTGTACCAAATTTCCGTATTCGTCGCGCCGATTTTCAAGCCGACGGATTCAAGGACGTACAAAGAGCGATCGGTATCGTGAAAAATTTCTTTCGGGTGAATGACCGGGTGAGTCAGCAAAAAATTTGCAATGTGTACCGGTGCCGGAATTTCTCCGTCGGAATAAAGATTGTATTCGCGATCGACGAGATGCCCGACTCTTATTTTCGCGCCGCTGAAGTACGACAAATAAATTTGCCGGTGCGAAAAATATTGAAAGCAAAAACTCAGCGTGAAGTGCCGTTTCAAAAGATGTTCTCCGGCGAAGTCGATACACCGGAAAATTTCTTCCTCCAACAGTATGCCGTTGTCAACGTCGAATTTCAAAATTTCATTGACGTAGGGGCAAAATTCGGCGAGAGGATAAACCGACTTGTTGACAACCAAAGTTATATGAGCCGCCGGATAATTTCTCCTTATTTCGCGAAGTACCGGACCGGCAACGACAAAATCTCCGACATCGTCCAAAAGCGGCACCAAAATATTTTCGACTTCCGTCGTCCGATTTTCCCGGTAACCGAGTTCGGCAAATTGTTTCTCGGTATCCGCAAAAAATTTTTTCACCACATCGACAGTGAAAGTCCCGGTTGCGTAAACAGATTTGAAAAATTTTTTCTCCGATTCAATCAAGTTTGAAAATTTTTCTTCCGGCATTTTTTAACCCCCGTCAAATTACGCCGCCGACAGCTTTTATCAAAATGAAAATTCCCGCGCCGACAATCGCGCCGACAATCGACCCGTTCATTCTTATCCATACGAAATCTTCTTCGGCTTTGTCGTAGACCAGCGAATTTAATTGTTCGTCGTCCAACTTTCCGAGAGCATCCTCCGCAATTTGTCCCGTCAAAGGTTGCGCGTAAAGCGCGGTTCGTGCGGCAAGCTCCCGGAGAAAATCTTGCACCGAATTTTTAACCGTGCCGTCCGTTTTCAAAAGTTCAAGCAGTCTGTCGTATTCGTCGTTGAAAAATTTTACAATCAGTACGCCCGGATTTTTTGAATTTGTCGCGCCGGATTTTTGCACCGTTTCAAGCGTTTCAGAAATGTTGACCGACAAAATTTGTTGCGTCAAATTATTTAAAGCGTTCTCAATGTCTTTGCCCGGCGAAAGTTTCGCGGCGAAGTCCAACTGCATCCTTTGAACCGTATCGCGAAATTCCGGAGTGTCGGCAAGTTCGGAAATTTTCATACGACATTCGTTTAAAACTTTTCTTTGCGCCGGCGAATCAGTCGAAAGTTCCTTCGTCATTTTGACGAGTTGCGCCTGAATTATTTCCGCCGCCTCTTCAAAATTTACAACGTCCAGCATTTGCGCCAGTCCGCTCATCAGCATGGAAAAAATTCCCGCCGATTGAGTTTTCTCCTCCGCGTATTTTTCCAGCACGGTCTGAATTTTTTTCTTGGTTTCCGGTTTCGTCGCTTCGACGTGAATTTTTCCGGCGATTTTCAAAAAAATTTCTTTGTCCTTTTCGCTCCGCTTTAACCGGTATCCCGTTTCGCTAATCAATCTCTGCGTGGGAATGTCGCCCAATTCGCGGCGCAGGGTAAAGGATAATTTTTTCGCCGCCGCCTCACGATCGACGGAGGAAATTAAATTTTTCACCTCGTCGATAATGAGAGTCAAAACTTTTTCCTTTGTATCCGGTTTCTCGACGTATTTGATCAGGTGCGGCAGAAGGTTGAAACTGCCCATTTTTTTGAAAATCGTTCTGCGCGAAAAAAATTCAGTCTGCACCATTTTTACGGACGCGTTTATAAAATCTTCGCGTCGGTTGGGAAGTATCGCCGTGTGAAACGGAAAGCCCAAAGGTTTTTTAAACAGCGCGGTTACGGCGAACCAGTCCGCGATGCCGCCGACCATTGCCGCCTCCGTGACGAATAAAAAGCCCTCCGTCAAAATCGAATCCGGATTTAAAATTCGCGCTCCCGTCGCGATTAAAAAACAGCACGCGGCGCAAAGTAAAGTCGTGTCCGCATTATTCCATCTTTCCAAAATTTTTTTCCCCTTTACCCGGCGATGTGTTCAATCAGTTGCGAAACGAGGTACAGGAACATTCCCGCCGCCGCGCCGCAAACCGCGCCGTTAATCCTTATCATCTGCAAATCGTCCGAAACTTTTCCTTCGACAAAAGTCGTCAGCTCTTCGTCGCTGAATGCGTCCATTCTTTCGCGAATCAGTGAGGGAATATAATCGTGGTATTCCGTCAAAATATTTTCGATTAAATTTTTTGCATAGCGATCAAATTTTTCGCGCAACTCCGGATTTTTATTGAAGTTGTCAATTTTTTCGTCAATCAATTTTTCGACCGGCACTCTCCAAATCGGATCGTTCCGTTCAACTTTTATCACGCGGCTGTGCTGAGGATTCGCCGCCTTCTGCCGGCTTATTTTGTCAAGAAATTCTCTGCCGGGTTTGCCCTGCACGTTGACTTCGATCCAATTTTGAATGTAACCTGCCGCATCGAAATATTCGGTAAGCAGGTTGAAAAAAGTTTGTTGCAATTTTTTCCTGTCGATTTCTCCGGCGGAATTTTTTATAAAATCGTTCACGGTGTCTGTCAATTTTTTTGCGGAAGTCGCCTTTTCGTTATCGACGACCCCGACGACGTTTAACAGGTCAATCATCTCGTCGATTTTTCTTTCCGCGTTCTCGTTGAGGATTGCAAGAATTTTTTCGTCCGTCAAGTCGATTGCGGAAAGCAACATTGCCCGGCTCATCGAATCGCCTTCGTAAGCTTGCCGCAGTTCGGTAATTTTTTCCGAAAGAATTGCCTGCATTTGTTCGGAGCGCAAAATTTTTTTTCCGGTCTCCAAAAATGCGGTGATAATTTTCCGGCTGTGCTTTTCGTCCGTCGCGACATTTAAGCCGACATCGACAATTTGTCCCGCGTCGAATTTTTTTATTTCGCCCTCCAAAGCCGGGAGCATTGACTTTGCAATTTGTTCCGCGTCCGCGTCGGCAAGGAGTTCGCGCAAAGTTTCGACGACAAGATTTTTTACTTTTTCCCTGCCCTGCCGATGCTCAAAATAATCCGATAAAATTTCCGCGGCATTTTCTTGCCGAATTTTCTCCATGATATTTTCGGTGTTGAGTAAATCTTTTTCGACAAACTCAACTATCGCGTCGGTAATTCTTCCGCGATTGCGTTTCAAAATTTCCGTGCGATATTTTATTCCGAGCGGTTTATGAAAAAGTGCGGTGACGGCGAACCAGTCGGCAAGCCCGCCGATTGTCGCCGCAACGAACCCGTGATTGAAAAGTCCCGATATAATCGAACCGGCTTGAGCGGAAATAAAATTTGCGAGCGGAGAAAAACCCGGCAGAGTTCCCGCCGCACAAATCGCACTTGCCGCCAAAGTTACGGTTGCTTTTGTTTTGTTCTGCAAGTTATGAAAACCTCCCGAAAAAAAATTCCGGTACATTATATCAAATTTGCCGTGAGTTGAAATAAAAATTTTTTTGTTCACGACAAAATAATCGGGCGACAATCACACGAAAATACCGGGCACATACTTACAGCGATTTGAAGAAATCAGTATCGGGAATGTCGAAACCGGACTTCCGCCATGATTGAATCCGAGCAAAAAAAATTTTTTGAATTTGCAGTTTAAACCGGTATAATAACCTCCGTTATTCACGAAAAATCAAACGGAGGTTATTTTTTAATGTCAGGAAATTTGTACCGCAAAGTTGATACGAACTTGAATTTTGCAAGTCGCGAAAAAGAAGTCGAAAATTTTTGGGCAGAAAACAATATCGCGCAAAAAGCGATCGACAACCGCGAAGGTTGCGAAACTTATACTTTTTACGACGGTCCCCCGACCGCGAACGGCAAGCCGCATATCGGACACGTTTTGACACGCGTCATCAAAGATTTGTTCCCGCGCTACAATTCCATGAAGGGCAAAAAAGTTTTGCGCAAAGCCGGCTGGGATACTCACGGTCTGCCCGTCGAATTGGAAGTCGAAAAACTCATCGGCATTAACGGTAAGGAACAGATTGAAGCTTACGGAATTGAGCCGTTCATAAAAAAATGTCGCGAGTCCGTTTGGAAATATAAAGCCATGTGGGAAGAATTTTCCGGCGTCGTCGGTTTTTGGGCGGACATGGAAAATCCTTACATCACTTACGAAAATGATTATATCGAATCCGAATGGTGGGCTTTAAATCAAATTTGGAAAAAAGGTTTGCTCTACAAAGGACACAAGGTCGTACCTTATTGCCCGCGTTGCGGAACTCCTCTTTCAAGTCACGAAGTTTCACTCGGCTACAAAGATTTGAAAGAACGCTCCGCCGTCGTCAAATTCAAAGCCGAAGATGATGACGCTTACTATCTTGCTTGGACGACTACCCCTTGGACTTTGCCGTCGAATTTGATTTTGTGCGTCAATCCGAAAGTCGATTACGTCAAAATTCAAGTCGGCGACACTAAATATATTTTGGCTGAAGCACTCGTCGAAAAAGTTTTTGAAAACGTCGAAGGCGACAAAAAAATTTTGGAAACATTCAAAGGCGCGGAACTTGAACACAGAAAATATGAGCCGCTCTATCCGTTCGCAGATGAGATTGTCGAAAAATCCGGCAAGCCGGCTTTCTTCATTGCCTGCGACGATTACGTTACGACGGAGGACGGCACCGGCATTGTTCACTGTGCGCCGGCGTTCGGTGAGGACGATAACAGAGTTTGCAAAAAGTACGGCACGCCTTTTATCCAATTCGTTGACGGCAAGGGCAACATGACTGCAGAAACGAAATGGGCGGGAACTTTCGTTAAAGATGCAGACCCGTTGGTTTTGGATGACTTGAAAAATTCCGGAAAACTTTTCAAAGCTCCGATTTTTGAACACAGTTATCCGCATTGCTGGAGATGCGATACTCCGCTGATTTATTACGCGCGCGAGTCCTGGTTCATTAAAATGACTGCCGTCAAAGAAAATTTGCTCAAGAACAATGAAACGATAAATTGGATTCCGCCGACAATCGGCACCGGACGTTTCGGCGACTGGTTGGAACACGTTCAAGATTGGGGAATTTCGCGCAACCGGTACTGGGGAACTCCTTTAAACATTTGGGAATGTTCATGCGGTCATCAGCACTCTGTCGGCTCGATTGAAGAGTTGAAAAGTTTGTCGAATAATTGCCCGGACGATATTGAACTTCATCGCCCGTACATTGATGCGGTAACTTTCCCCTGCCCGAAATGCGGCGGAGAAATGCACAGAGTCCCGGAAGTCATCGACTGCTGGTTCGACTCCGGCGCGATGCCTTTCGCGCAGTGGCATTATCCGTTCGAGAACAAAGAAATTTTTGAAACTCATTACCCGGCAGATTTCATCAGTGAGGCGGTCGATCAAACGCGCGGCTGGTTCTACTCTTTGATTGCGATTTCGACTTTGCTTTTCGATTCCGCGTCGTTCAAAAATTGTATCGTGCTCGGTTTGGTTCTCGATAAAGACGGGCAAAAAATGTCGAAGTCGAAAGGAAACGCCGTTGAACCTATGGCGACGTTGAAGGAACACGGTGCGGATGCAATTCGCTGGTACTTCTACGAAAACAGCGCGCCTTGGCTTCCGAATCGTTTCCATGACGATGCGGTTATCGAAGGGCAAAGAAAATTTTTGGGCACGCTCTGGAATACTTACGCCTTTTTCGTGCTTTACGCGAACATTGACAACTTCGACGCGACGAAATATAAAATTGATTACGAAAATTTGAACGTCATCGACAAATGGTGCCTGTCGCGACTCAACACTATGGTAAAAACCGTTGACGAATGTCTGACGAATTACAAAGTCCCGGAAACGGCGAAGGCTCTTCAAACTTTTGTCGATGAACTTTCCAACTGGTACGTCAGAACAAATCGTTCGCGTTTCTGGGCAAAAGGAATGGAGCAGGACAAAATCAACGCCTACATGACGCTTTACACTTCGCTTGTCACTTTGGCAAAGGCGGCGGCTCCTCTCGTCCCGTTCATCACCGAAAATATTTATCGCAACCTGGTTTGCTCAATCGACGACAAAGCACCGGAAAGCGTTCACCTGTGCGACTATCCGGTTGCCGATGAAAAAATGATTGATTCCGAACTCGAAAAAAATATGGATCTCGTTTTGAAAATCGTTGTCTTGGGTCGTGCGGCGCGAAATGCGGCGAACATAAAAAATCGTCAGCCGGTCGGAAAAATGTTTGTCAAAGCCGCCGAACCTCTGCCGCAATTTTTCATCGACATCATTGAGGACGAACTGAATGTAAAATCCGTCGAATGTCGCGACAACATGGAAGAGTTTGTCAAATACAATTTCAAGCCGAACTTCCGCGTTCTCGGCAAGAAAGTCGGCAAGCAAATCGGCGAAATTAAATCTGCGCTGGAAAAAATTAACGGTGCGGAGGCTAAAGCGGAACTCGACAAGACCGGCGAATTGAAATTGAGTTTGAACTCCGGCGAAGTCGTTTTGACTCCGGAAGATGTCGAAGTCACGATTACGCAGAGCGAAAATTACAACTGCCAAAGCGATAACGATTCGGCGATTGCTCTCGGTACGGAATTAACGCCGGAACTTATCGAAGAAGGTTTTGTTCGCGAAGTCATCAGCAAGGTTCAGACCATGCGTCGCGAAAGTAAATTTGAAGTCACCGACAGAATAAAAATTTTCGCCGGCGGCAACGACAAACTCAAAGAGATTATCAAACGCAACGCAGACGAAATTAAAAAAGTTGCGCTTGCCGACGAAATTATTTTCGATGAAGTTTGCGACAACTCGCAAGAGCGCGACATTAACGGCGAAAAAATTTCTCTCGGCGTGCAAAAAATTTGAGGAGATTTTTTAAGTGGAGATTGAAGGGACACCGCGAATAATTGTTTGGTTCGCCGCGCCGGACGTGCAATTTCTCAACCCGGCCACAAACATATTGCGAAGACAATTCGGAAATTTTGATGTCATCGGAATGACCGGAGAGCAACCTTTAAAAATTACTTTGGAAGGTAAAAATATTCCATTCATTCCCTTAACCGCGCTGAACGGCAACGGGGGGGGGGTACGATATTCTCCTTGTTGCCGGCGGTTACGGAAAACTCTCCGGCGTTTTGAAACGTGCGAAAGAATTAAATATCGACTCCGATAAAATTTTGGGCGATTGGATAGTTTGTCTGCCCGGTTTTACTTTTGAAAAATATCGCAGACTTCAACGCTCCAAACTTTCCATTTTTTCCCTGAACTGTTTCGGCGGAATAATCAGCAACACGTTCGGCTTGTCTTTTCGTTCTCCGTTTGTCAATCTCTACATGAAAGAGGACGAATATATTCGATTTTTGCGCCACCCGCGAATTTACATGGCGGAGGAATTGGTTTTCAAAGAGAGCCGATACCAAACCGTTTTGAAGTTTGATTATCCGATTTTTACGATGGGAAATGTTTCCGTTTACAT
>CAJOFG010000034.1 GCA_905233965.1 uncultured Selenomonadaceae bacterium | reverse complement strand
TAACGATAATGTTGCCGCTAAGGCATATTTGAGCGTGACTAACGGAAACACTTATTCGGTTCTTGATATCGGAACGGACGGAGAAGGCAACAAACTTTATAAGGTAACCCTGAACGATACAAGCCTTAACAAAAAAATCTACAACATTACCGTAAAACCCGGAAATATTCTCCCTTACGTCACAACCCCAAACGATATGACAGTTATTGCGGACAGCGGCAGCAGAGATGTTGACGGAAATGTTACTTACAACAACAGCGGCTGGACGAACAATATCTATCTTTCGGATACGTTTTTGTCGGGTGTTCAAGGTTCAAATACGCTGATAATAAACGGCAACAAGACCACCGTCAATTTGTCCGACAACGGCACGTACAATAAATTTATAAACAACGGCAACGGAAAGTATACGATTTTCCAAAGTCAAGGCACAAACGCGGCAGGGCAATATGTTTATGATAAGTACAACATAACGGTTACTGACGGGACAATCACCGACCCGAAAACCGATACTTCCAACGTCGTCATCAATGTCGGCGACGCTCACAAGAAACTCGACGGTGACGCCGTTTTTGACAATACGTTTGTATCATTTGACGGCGGAGCTTCATCAATTTTGACGGAAAATCATACTTATGACAATTTCTATACTCTGAACAAAGATACCGCTTTAACTGACGGCAAAACAACCGCGACCGTTCTTGAAAATCCAATCGGAGGATACACCTATAAAAACTACAACAAAAACACTGACGGAACATATTCGATACTCATTGATTTGGGCATTGATACAAACAATATTCATCAATACAAAAATTATAACGTGAGAGTAATTGACGGACAAATCATAGATCCGAATATAGACAACACCAATCTGTTTTTGAAAGTCGAAGATGCGGTAAGAGATATTAACGGAAATGTTACCTTTGCAAACGGCACTTCTACAGGGACTTACACTTTGACTGACGGATCGGGAAACAGTTTTGCCGCCGGATCGCTTTCTGCCGTTACCATCGGCGACACCGTTGAAATTGCCGGCAACCGCACGACCGTAGACATTACAAACAATTCCGCAACCCACGCAAACGATAAATACACTTGGAACAACCAAACTGATGACTACACCCGGAATGATTACACGCTCACTTTGATGGAAGGTCGGGTTTTGGGTCCGTCGATTGACGAAATACCGATTACGGTTACAGTGCCGAACGGTATCGAAAATAACGGGGAAGTCACCTATTACGGCACCACTCAAATTTCCGGTCTCCCGGACGGCGACAACTTCGGCAATATCCTGAATTTTTCCGACATAATCAAAAACGGCAATGTTTCGACGATTACGATTAACCCCGGCGCGGGTTACACGTTGACACCGAACGGCGACGGCACTTACACGGCTTTTGTTGCAAAGGGCAAAGATCCTTCGACGGGAGTATATTTGTACACAAATTATATCATTAACATCAATCCGGGTCAGATAGTTGCTCCGACTCCTCCGCCGATATATATTCCGACTCCGCCGACAGTCGAAACTCCCGAACCCGACCCGCCGCGAATCCCCGAAGTCCCGACAGTCCCGGTTACCGACGAACCGGAAATTCCCGAAGTCCCGACAACTCCGATTATCAATGAGCCGGAAATTCCGGACGTTCCGACTGTCCCGGTTATCAACGAGCCGGAACCCGTTGTTCCGAATACTCCGTCAACCGAACCGACCATGCCCGTCGTACCGAGTATTTTGGCTGTCGATGATTTCGGCGTTGCCGATGTTCCCGTCATAAAACATAAAGATGACCTCGACAAAATAAAAATTATGGCTCACGTTCAAACGGGCTGGTATTCGGATATGGATCGCAAAACGACAATCCTGCTCAACAATGACGATCAAGACCGCGCATCCGGTACGGCGCAAAGTGAATCGGACGACGTTGTCATAAATATCGACACGATAGGCGACGAAAGCGAACTTGTCAACAATATCGGCGGCGAAATTTTCGACGAAACTGCAAGCTTTGAAAATCCCGGCGAAGATAAATCAACCGATACAAGTACGATCGAAAATGAATCGCCGGAAGAAAATTCGGACGAAGAAGAATCGGCTGAAGAAAATGATGATAAGGACTGAGCAAGTTTGAATTTGAAAAATAAATTTTCGGCAACGGCATTTTTGGCGGCGATTTGCATTTCGACAAGCGCAAATGTTTTTGCATTTCCCGCCGACTCCGCAAACAGGGTGACAACACAAAATGAAACAAATGCCGAGTTTGAAGAGTTGCACAAAGACAAAAAAGAAGCGTCGTTTGTCTTGCAAGGCGTGAAAATTATTTCCGCGATGGACTTCGACGGCAGAGAAAGACACGAAGGCGAAATCGTTCAAAATTATCTTTACAAAACGGTTACATTGGGAAAACTCAACGAGTTGGCAACCGAAATTACAAAGCTGTACAGGGAAAACGGTTTCCTTGCCGCCGTTGCCTACGTCCCGCCGCAACAAAATATTAACGGCGTTGTTGAAATAGTTGTCATTCAAGGTTTTTACGACGAAATTAAAATTGACAACAGAGTAAATTTTTCGCCGGAAAAAATCGAACGCATAGTGTCGAAAATAAAAGTCGGCGACCCCGTCCGTAAAATGGCACTGGAGGACGTTTTATACAAGCTGAATGATATTGACGGGATAAAAGCGAGCGGATTTTTCACTCAGGGCAAAAAGGAAGGCTCGACCGTTTTAAACATAACGATTGACTTGGACAAAGCTTCACGCCACATACTTTACACCGACAATTACGGCAACCGTTCTTCCGGGCAGTACAGAGTCGGCTTGTTGAATGATTTTTACAACGTCGATGACAGCGGAACGAAAATAACCGTCGGCGGTTTGTTGTCTACAAAAAATTCGATGGACTTGTACGCGGACGCGAATTTTGTACTTCCTTCAAAGGGCATTGTGAACAGGTTGGGCTTTCACGTCGGGCGATCCTCTTACAAACTCGGCGACGAATACCGCGACCTTGACGCGAACGGCAATTTGATGAATTTTTCCGTTTACGGCACGACCACCGTCAGGAAAACCATTCAATCCAGCGTGAGTTATATTTACGGAATAAATTACAACGATATGAAGGATAACATTGACGCTTTCGGAATTGAGGCGTTAAAACATTCCTACTCCGCGCATATCGGCGTTATCGGCAATGAACGTTGGAAAAATAATCACTTCGTCTTTACGCAAAGATTCACGGTCGGACATTTGGTCAACGATTCGGAGTACGCAAATTATCTCAATGTGTTCAACGACACCGAAGGCGTTTATTACAAACTCAATCATGACTTCGACTTCACTCACGAAATAAATAATCGCCTGGACTTCAGAATACAAGGTTCATGGCAACTGGCAAACAGAAATCTTGACAGTTCGGAGCGAATGGCTTTAACCGGCATAAACGGGATAAAAGCTTATCCTTCGAGCGATTTGTCGGTCGACACCGGATATTTGGTACGCGGAATTTTGACTTACAAGACCGGAATAAAATATCTTTCGACGAACATATTTATAGAACACGCGGAGGGCAAGCCGCGCAAAATGATTGACTACAATGTTGCTCTTCACGGCTGGGGAATAGGTTTGTCTTACGCGAAACCGGATGACTTTTTCATCAAGCTGGATTATGCGCGTCGAATAGGTTTTGACGAAGCACTTTCCGAACGGGCAAAAGCAAAAGGCAGATTTTGGTTTATCGCCGGTAAAATCTTTTAATTGTGAGGAGAACAAATTGAAGAATTTCCTGCCGAAAGATTTACGCAAAGCCCACGCCGAGAACGACAAAGCGGTTATGGCGGCGTACGGTTTCAGCAAAAATTTATCCGAATCGTAAATTGTCGCCGAACTTATGAAGTTGTATAAAAATTTTAGCGAAAAATAAAATCATGTGCCAACCGGATGCAACATCACGTTGCCTTTAAGCTTGCTTTTTAAAAGTTGCGACACAATTTTTCAATATAACCGCATTTCAAGAGAGCAGATTTCCATTCCGACGGAATATTTTCCAAACCGTATGCCAAACCCGCCAAGCCGCCGACTGTCGCGCCGATCGTGTCCGTGTCGTCACCGAGATTGACGGCGGTCAAAACGGCATCGCGATAATTTTTTGTATTGGCAAGACACCAAAGACTTGCTTCCAACGTATCAACCACATAACCGCTGCTCTTTATGTCATCTTCGGCAAGCCCGGCGAATTTGTCAAAATCCCGGAGCCGTTCATAATGAGAAAATTCTCCGATATACTGATCTTCATTTTGATAAAAGGTTTGTGCATCCGACAGACCTTTTTTTATTGCAACCGGGAGCGACAGACCTTCAAACAAATTCACGGCGATAAGCGTATAAATGCCGCAAGCAATTTGACTTCGCGGGTGGGCATGAGTCAGGGAAGAAATTTTGTGCGCCTCCGACAAGGCATCGGAAACGGATAATTTTTTTTCGCAACAGTAAATTGCCAACGGCGAAATTCTCATCAGCGAGCCGTTGCCGTTGTCGTATTCACCCGTTCCGCCGCAGGAAAGCGGAGGTGTCCCCCGCAAAAAATGTTCGACAGATTTATGAGTGGCTATACCGACATCAAACACCACGCCCGTCGCGGTAAATTCGGCATTTTTAATCCACCGGACAAAATTTTTCATAATGTCAAGATAATCAATCGCCTTTAACCGACTCAAACTTTCCAAAAGGCAAAGTGTCATGCTTGTATCGTCCGACCATGTACCCGGCGGCACATTATGCGAACCGAAACCGCGCATTTCACGAACCGGATTTTTTGCAAGTTCTTCACGCAAAACAAATTCCACCGGAACGCCGAGCGCATCGCCGACGGCATGACCGACAATCAAAGCTTTAATTCTTGACAACTCCATTTAATTTCCCTCCCATAAATTTCATTTCGATTATTGTATCACAATCAAAAAAATTTTTTTGGAGGTTTGATCGGAAACCTCGTAAGTTGTGGCACGGCAAAAAAAATTATGATACTATATCGCAAATACGGAGCGACCGGCGAAAGGAGCTTGAGAATATGAGAGCCTTTGACCTCATTGCCGTGAAAATTTGGGAATTGAAAGAAGATTTGAATGATGCGGCAAAAGCTGTGTCTTCGGATTCCGATGATGAAAAATTGCTTGCCGACTTGGCGCATTGGGCGGCCGGGCGGTGCGGAGAAAATGCGGAGGACGTACTGCAACAGGTAAAAGTTTGGGCAAATGATAAGTCCGTTTTGCCGGCGTTGCGGGATATTTTGGAAGTCGGCGCAGAGTGTAACAATCCTCCGCCGAGTTGGAAATTTACCGATTTTTTGGGTTTTTCATCTGCCGAAGAACGTGACGAATGGTACAACAATCGCGTACTTGTCACAATGCATCGCGGGACAAAGCAAATCGGCGGCAGTATAACGCAAATCACCATGGGCAACACGAGCGTTTTAACGGATTTCGGAAGTGCGTTGCCCGGCAGTCACGGAACGATTGACGATAACGATATCGTCGAAAAAATATTTCGCAAAAATAAATTTAAGGTTGACGCGGTATTTTTCACTCATTATCACGGCGACCATGCCGGACTGATTGATAAAATTCCGAAAGACATTCCGATTTACATGGATCCTGCCATGCTGAAAATTTTGCAGGTGCTCTCGAAGTACACCGGAAATTTTTCGATGCAGGAATTGCTTGCAAATCGTGACGGGCGCATACAAACATTTACGCCGGGAAAACTTTTTTCCGTCGGCGATATGAATATCATTCCGTTCTTCGTCGATCATTCGGCTTATCATGCAAATATGTTTCTCTTTGAAGGTGCCGGGCATACCGTCCTGCACAGCGGCGATTTTCGGAACACGGGTTACATGAGCAAAAGTTTGGAGATAATCCCCAAGCTGATTCATGAACGCTATAACAAACAAGTTGATGTACTTCTGACGGAAGGCACAATGATGACACGTTCGCCGAAAGTCGAAAACCTTCTCACCGAATGGGACGTAAACAAGGAAGCCGCAAACTTTATGCGCGAACACAAGCAAATTTTCGTTGTTTGCTCCTCCACAAATTTTGACAGCCTTACTTCAATTTGTCGGGCGGCACGGACAAATAATTTGCCGATTTACGCCGGTGATTACATAATGGAAATGCTCAAAATGTTTTCCGATACGGCGAAAGAAAAAAACGGACTTTATGATTTGCCGCCGGTGAAAAGTATCCGGGAATATTTTGAAAGTAAAGCGGGTGAGTACATCATTCTTTCGGGTTCGTTGCTCGGTCGCGAAAAGGGAAAAGCTGAGGAACTTTATCATAATTACGGCAAAGGGAAAAAAGATTATCGCCCGTATTTGATTTACTCCATGTGGCAGGGTTATCTCGATTCCGGGCATCCGGCTTATGATGAGGGATTGGCGGCGTTTGTCCGGCAATTTGACGGTCGCGTAAAATATATTCATTCTTCGGGACACGCCGACAAGGAAACTTTGGCGAAATTTATCACGAACATTGCGCCGCGAAAATATATCGTCCCCTTCCACACGGAAAATCCGGAAGGTTTTAAAAATCTTGACATCGCGGATAAGTACAAGGACATGGTAATTCTGCCGCAAGACGGCGATACGATTAAAATTGCGTGAAGGAGGAATTTAAATTGAACGAGTACAAATCTTTTTTTGACATGGTGAAAAAGTGGACGGTCAACGATTATCTGACTCAAGGACTCAAGGCGGAAGTCATTCTTGATATGTTGCTTTCCGAATTTATCGAGGAAATGGTTGCGGCTGAACTTGATGAAGATATTGATGAAGTGAAACTGCTTGCAAAAGAATTTCCCGTTCGTACCACAGACAAAAACCTTCGCAACGCAAAAGTTGACTACCTGGTTCAAGTTGGGAACAAAATATATTTGACGGAGTTGAAATCTTCCAACGACAGCCTGAAAGACAAGCAAGAAAAAAATATGCAAAATGCCGTAAACAAAAAAGCCGGCGACCTTTGGGATTTTTTCCGGCAAGTCGTCAAGAGTAAAAGCCGGACCGGTGTCGCCGGTCGTAAGTATGCCCGGACGTTGACGCGTTTAAGGGAAAAACTTTCCCGGAGCAAAGACGGATTTATTCCCGAATCGTTGCGGAAAGCCGAGCTTGATATTTTGTACATCTGTCTGCATGAAACGCCGCAAAGCATCAAATTTTTCCGAAACGGACGAAAACATTTTTACTTGGAAAATTTGCAGACCGACGATAAATTTATTTCCAATTTGGAAACGAGAGGGAAAATGGCGACTTGGAATAAACTGAACGAAATTTTGAACGCAGTTTTGGAGGCAACATTCAAATTCGAGGGCGGCAAGACGAAATTTATCGAGACAAAAACTTTTACAGAGAATAACGACAAATAAAAAATTTTTATTTGCCAAACTCGTCATGAATCCGGTAAAAAAAATTTTTTTCGCGCCGGCACAATCTCAAAGTTGATAATCGCAAAAAGTAAAGTTATAATATTTTCAAAAACTGACATATTGTCTAAAGGAGAGCGAAACGAAAATGCAGAGAAAAAATTTTTCGTCCGGCATGACGCGAAGAAAATTTGTAAAGACTGCCGGAATTATGGTTGCCGGTGCCGGACTTTTGGGCGTGTCCGGAATTTCTGCCGGTTGCGGAAGTGAAAAGGCATCCGTCGAAAAAAATGTTGCCGCCGCAGAAAAATTGCCGGACACTCAAGAAGTTTCAAAAGTTTACTTCACGAAAAAAATTGATTCGGAAAATTTGATTAAGCTTTACCAAAAAGTGAACGGCGAAATTTCCGGCAAGGTCGCCGTCAAACTTCACAGCGGAGAACCTCACGGACCGAATATAATTCCGCCGGATATGGTCAAACCTTTTCAAGCGCAAATTCCTAACTCAACGATTATCGAAGCGAATACCGCTTACGGCTCGGCACGTGCATCGACCGACGAACATAAAAAAACTTTGGAGATAAACGGCTGGACTTTTTGCCCGGTTGACATCATCGACGAGGAAGGCGACGTTAATTTTCCGGTGAACGGCGGCTTTCATCTTCAAGAAATTGCTTACGGTTCGCACCTCACGAATTACGATTCGCTTGTTGTCCTCACCCACTTCAAAGGTCACGCGCGGCTCGCTGAAAAATATTGCGATAGGTTGCGCGTCCGGGAAAGTCGGCAAGCGTCAGGTACACGGTCTGCAGGATTACGGCAGGTGGGTTACCGGCGGCTTGTTCATGGAGTTGATGGCGGACAGCGGTAAGGCGATTTGCGATCACTTCGGCAAGAAAATTACTTTCCTGAATGTTCTTCGCAAAATGAGTGTCGATTGCGACTGCTCCGGGACTTCGGCTGCTCCGCCGGTAATTCCGGATATCGGTATGCTTGCCTCAACCGACATTCTTGCAATAGACCAAGCGTCGATAGATTTGGTTTACAACCTTGACGACGAACGCAAAAAAGATTTAATCGAACGGATTGAAAGTCGCGAAGGTCTCCGTCAACTTTCCGCAATGGACGAGCTTAAAATGGGAAACAAAAAATACGAATTGATTTCGATTGATTGAAAGGCAGGTAACCGACTCATGGCGAAAATTCTTTTGATAAACGGAAGTCCGAATCAAAACGGCTGCACCTTCACCGCGTTGGAAGAGGTTGCAAAAAAATTGAACGAATTGAATGTCGAAACGGAAATTTTGCAACTCGGCAAAAAGCCCATGCAAGATTGTATCGCCTGTTGGCAATGCATGAAAACAGGCAAATGCGCCTTTAACGATGTCGTGAATGAAACCGCCGCACGTTTCGACGAATTCGACGGAATGGTTGTCGGCTCTCCGGTTTATTACGGAGGTCCGACCAGTCGCGTGCAAAGTTTTCTTGACAGATTTTTCTTTTCGACCCCAAAAAGTAAAGTTGCCGGAAAAATCGGTGCCGCAGTCGTTTCATGCCGGCGCGGAGGAGCGACCGCCGCTTTTGAACGCATAAATAAATTTTTTCAGATGACGAACATGATTGTTCCCGGCTCTCAATATTGGAATCAGGTTCACGGGTTCACGCCGGACGATGTGCGGAAAGATATTGAAGGTCTGCAGACGATGAGGACGTTGGCGCAAAATATCGCGTGGCTCATTCAAAATAAAGAGGCGGGAAAAAATGCCGGCGTGAAATTCCCGGAATACGAAGAATTTACGCCGACTCATTTTATCCGGTAAAAAAAATTTCGGAGGTTGAAAATGTTTAACGAAGAGAACGACAAAAATTTAATCGAGAAAAAAATCTCGAGCGAAAAAATTTTCGACGGCGTACTTCTCCACGTTTGGAAAGACGAAGTCGAATTGCCGAACGGACATAAATCCGTGCGCGAATGGATTAAACATCCGGGTGCGTCGTCGGTCATTCCGCTCCTGCCGGACAATCAAATAATTTTGGTTCGACAATTCCGTTACCCGGTAAATCAAGTGACTTTGGAAGTGCCGGCCGGAAAGTTGGACGCACCCGGCGAAGATCCGATCGAATGTGCGAAACGTGAACTTTCGGAGGAAACCGGTTACACCGCCGGAAAAATTTGGAAACTCACGACGATTGCGACGACCGTCGGCTTTACCGACGAATTTATTCACCTTTACGCCGCGACGGATTTAAAATCCGGGAAACAACACACCGACGATGACGAATTTATAAACACGGTGAAAATGCCGTTGACTGCCGCGTTAGAATTGGTTGAAACCGGAAAAATTATCGACTCGAAGTCAATAATTTCAATTTTGCTTTTAGCGAAACAAATCTTTCACAAAAAAAATTAGGGCGTGTCGGTAAAGTAAGAATGTGCGACGTGACGTGGAATTTTTTCGTCCGACGAGGAAAAATTTCGCAGGAATATCGTACATATTTCAAGCAAATCTTTCACAAAAAAAATTAGGGCGTGTCGGTAAAATGTACGACGTGACCGGTCGCTTGGGCTTTGTAAAAAACGGGTTGCTCGTTTCCGAGTAACCCGTTCTTTTGATTGGAGATAAATTTTTATAAATTCGTGACGTTCGCTTAAAATCTTCCGCGCATTGAACGCGCCGTTACGGTTGCTGCCGCAGCAATATCTTTTGCTTCAACGCCTGCGGGGACATAAAGCAAAATTTTTTCCGAAACAACTTCCGGAACACCGTCGGAGGCATAACAAACTCCGTTTACAAAATCGCTGATTCTGCGTTGTTCTTCGGAGCTGACGTGTTCGTAATTTACGACAGCCGCCCGTTGCCCCAAAAGTCCGTCGGCAATTTCTCTCGCGTCATCAAAATTTACCGGCTTATAAATTCTCACGGAAAGTTCCGGAGTTTTAACAACCGTAAGATTCGGACGTTGTTCACTCATCGAATCTCTGTCGGCATATGCGGTGTAACGCATACCGCCGGTAGTCATCGTTCCGTTGTCCGACACATTCATGACCGGAGAGGACATAAAATCTCCCGCACTTTCGCCGGGACGATTTGCCGACATTCCGCTTGCATTTCGATCCGTCGTATGTTCCGTTGTTTTGGGTTCTTCCTTTTCTTGAGTTTCCTCCGTGTCATCATCTTCGGGGAGCGGCTCAAGAGGCATGATCACATCCGTCACTTTCTTTATCCAATCCATTACCATACGAATCGTCCCTTCAAACAAAAAATTTTTTTCATCTTAAAGTGCCGTCATTATAGCACAATTAAAATCAACTTGTAAAGGTGCTTTTCATATTATTTTCAAAAAACCGGTTTTTCGGCGAAGTTGCAACGATTTATCAAAAAACAAACCGGAAAAAAATTTCCGACCGGTATATTTTTTTCGAGTCGCCAAAAAAAATTTTTTATTCCTTAACCGCTTTTTTCACTCCCGGCAAAGGTATTTGAGCAATCGGCAAGTGTTCCGATTTAATTTTTTTGTCCGCCTCTCTCAATTTTCCTCGTGAACGTGCGACAAGCGTATCGTGATGTTCTTTCGCCCAAGAGAGAATCGCACGATAAAATCTGCAGTTTATATCGTTCTCCGCGAATGAGGACAGCGCAACCGGCGAACCGCTCTTGTCGTTGTCAAGCGGGCTGAAAGTGTGATCCAAATCCACGCGCTCGATAACTTGAACAGTCCCGGCTTCCAAATTAAATTTCAAATAATCCGCTCGCCCGACCAAATCTCCGTAGCCGTCCGTCGAAAGCATATTCCATCTTCTTTTTTGCACAACGTCCTCAATTTGAACTTCGTCGTAAGTGCAAATCGTCGGCACGATTAAAATATTCAAATCAATCGTATTGTCCGGGCGAACGTAATATCCCGCCTGTTGTTGATTGAAAAAATAATTTCCGCGTGCCGTCGAAAGAACCCATTTGAAAATATTTTCGGGAACCGAGACATCTGCAAAAACTTTTTCGGACGGCGCGAACAAAATTGCCGCCGCCGTCATTGCGATTAAAAATTTTTTCATGTCAGCCTCCGTCAAAAAAACTTTCTCAACCTATCGTATCTATTTCGTAAGGCGTTTCCTGATAAACATAGTAATTCAACCAGTTGGCAAAAAGCAAATGAGCAACCGACCGCCATTTTACAACCGGCTCCTTCGTCGGGTCGTCGCCGGGAAAATAATTTTTCGGGACAATCGGATTCAAGCCGGCTTTCAAATCGCGCTCGTATTCATTCCGCAAAGTGTACGGATCATATTCCGCGTGACCGGTGATAAAAAATTGTCGCTTTTCCAAATTCGCCGTAACGTAAATTCCGGATTCATCAGACTCCGACAAAATCGTAAGCTCCGGAATTTTTTCGATGTCCTCCCGGCGATTGTTCGACTGCCGGGAATGAGGAACAAAAAATTCGTCGTCGAACCCGCGAAAAAGTTTTTCGTGCCGGACGCAAAGTTTGTGAAGGTAAACGCCGGAAATTTTTTCATCCAAAATATTTTTTTGCACGCCGTAATGATAATACAATCCGGCTTGCGCTCCCCAACAAATGTGGAAAGTTGACCAGACGTGCGACTTGCTCCACTCCATTATCTCGGACAACTCGTCCCAATAGGCGACCTCTTCAAAATCCAAAAATTCGACGGGTGCTCCGGTGATTATAAGACCGTCGTATTTTTTTTTGCGAACGTCTTTGAACGTGCCGTAAAATTCCGTAAGATAATCTTGCGGCGTGTGCGTCGGCGTGTAAGTTCGCGTATAAATAAATTCCACTTCGACTTGCAACGGAGTATTTCCCAAAAGTCTGAGAAGTTGCGTTTCCGTCACCGGCTTTACCGGCATGAGATTTAAAATCAAAATTTTCAGCGGACGAATATCCTGAGCGTATGCTCTGCCGGCGCGCATGAAAAAAATATTTTCGTTTTCCAAAACGTTTGCCGCCGGTAAATTGTCGGGTATCTTTATCGGCAAAAGTCATCATCTCCGAATAACCGTAAAATACTCTTGACTATTCGTCAGGCGACAAAATTTTTCCTGCAAAAATTGCCCGACAAAATCCGGAAACTTTTACCTTTAACTTTGCAAAAAATTTTTATATAATTCCGGTTGAAAAAAATTTTTTGCGGCAGGGGTGAGATTATGGAACTTCGGAAGGGACAAAAAATTTCTCTCGACGAAGATTTTTTGTCGGTAAAGTTTGAGAGAAAATCCGGAGCGTTGGAAATTGACACGTCGGCTTTTTTGTTGCAAGCCGGAGGGAAAGTTTCCGGCGACGACGATTTTATTTTCTACGGAAATCCGCGCCACAAATCCGGAAGTGTCGTTTACCTCGAAGGCGATTCGATTGAAATTGACTTGCAAAAAATTCCGCGCGACGTCGAAAAAATTTCTTTGACCGCAACGATTTACGAGCCGGAGAAACGCAAACAAAATTTCAGTCACATGAGCAATGCCGTATTAAAAATTTTCGGGA
>CAJOFG010000033.1 GCA_905233965.1 uncultured Selenomonadaceae bacterium | reverse complement strand
TTTTGAAATTGCCGTCATCAAAGCGGAATGGAACGGAGAATTTGCCCGGCTGGGTCACCGCGATGTTTTGGGTGCGCTCCTTTCTCTCGGCGTTGATCGCGAATGTACCGGCGACATAATCGCCGCGAAAGATTGCGCGAAAATTTTGGTCGATAAAAAAATGGTCGATTACTTCGTCGCGAATTTAACTTCAATCGGTTCCGCGTCGGTGAAAACTTCCGTTGACGATTTGGAAAGCATTGCGCCGAAAGAAGAGCGCGTCAAAGAAATTAAAGCGACCGTCGCATCACTTCGCGCCGACTCCATCGCGGCGGCGGGGTTCGGAATGTCGCGCAGTAAAGCGGCGACGGAAATTTCCGCAGAGAAAGTCAAACTCAACAGCCGCACGGTTAAAAATTCATCTCAAGCCGTCAAGGAAGGCGACGTTTTAAGTATGCGCGGGCGCGGACGTTTGGAAGTCGTTGAAGTTCGCGGACAAACGAAAAAGGGACGCATAGGCGTTCTGCTCAAAAGATTTTTCTGAAAGGGAGACGGTTTTATTGAT
Organism: uncultured Selenomonadaceae bacterium; assembly: GCA_905233965.1. Lineage (GTDB taxonomy): Bacteria > Bacillota > Negativicutes > Selenomonadales > Selenomonadaceae > Quinella. The sequence continues at coordinate 7,639 of CAJOFG010000033.1, read as the reverse complement.
TACGCCGGCAGAAATACAGAATCAAAGGTTCAAAAAATCTTTTCGCGGTTACAGCGAAAACGAAGTCGATGATTTTCTCGACAGAATCACCGCCGATTATGAAAAACTCATGCACGAAAACGAAAAGTTGAAAGAGGACGCAATTTTTGCGACGCGTGAGTTGGAGCAGTACAAGCGGCTGGAAAAAAATTTGCAGGACACTTTGGAAGTCGCGCAGAAAACCGCAAACGAAGTTATCGAAAACGCGAAGAAAAATGCAAAGGAAATGCGCGATAACGCGGTTCGCGACACACAGAGAATTTACGAAGCCACGACGAAAGACGCGCAACAAATTCGTGACGATGCGGAGTTGGAAGCGAAACGCAAGACAGAAGAGATAACATTCAAACTTCGCAACGCCGTTTCCGAATACAACCGGATCGTTCGCGAAAAAAATACTTTCCTGCTTAAATTGCGGACGGCTCTCGAATCCGAGCTTGCCGTCACGTTGCATTTGTTAAGCTCCGTTCCGGTAAATGCGGAAGTTTCTCCTGCTCCTCCGACTGCAACAAGACAGCCGGAAGTCCGCGAAGTTCAAAAAGTTCCGGAGAGTAAACCGGAACCGGTCAAAGTCGAAAAAGTTTCGGAGGAAAAATTTTCCGCGCCGAAAGTTGAAAAAGAATCCGACCCCGAAGATTTGGAAAAAACTTCCGTTTACGAGCCGGTGAAAAGTTCACGGTAAGCCGCGACAGGGGAAGTGGTAAAGTTGCAAAACATTATCTCGTTCTTTAAAAAAATTCTGCTCGTCTTTGAACTTTTCATCGTGATACTCCTGGTTCATTGGGAGAAATTGCTTTTCGCCGGAGTGATTGCCTTCGACCAAGTGACGAAATATTTTGTCGCCTCACGAATGACGCCGGGCGAATCAATCCCGGTCATAAAAGATTTTTTCAACATCACCTACGTTTTAAATCCGGGCGCGGCGTTCGGAATTTTGCCGAACCAAAGAATTTTTTTCGTTGTCGCCGGAATTTTGCTTTTGGTCTGCGCGATTTTTTTCTACGGCAAAATAAAAAAATCGGACAGGGCATTAAAATTCGGCGTGATAAATTTACTGAGCGGCGCGACGGCAAATTTAATCGACAGGATTCAAAGCGGACTCGTCACGGACTTTTTGCACTTCGGCTCGTGGCCGGTGTTCAACATCGCGGACGTTGCAATAGTTGCCGGAATGTTCGTTACCGTTTATGCTCTGCTTTTGAACTCGGAGGAAAAAGATTACAATGAATTTTCAAACGGACTCGACGATAAAAAATCTTCGATTGGACGTTTACCTGAGTGAAAAACTTTCCGGAGTTTCGCGCTCGCATATTCAAAAAAATATTGCCGCCGGATTGATTACTGTTGACGGGAAAAAAGTTAAACCCGGATACAAACTCGCCGGCGGCGAATTTATTTCCGTGCAAGACGAAGAACCGGTCGCGACGGAATTTTTGCCGGAAAATTTGCCGCTCGATATTTTGTACGAAGACCCGGATATAATCGTCGTGAACAAAGCACGCGGCATGACCGTTCACCCGGCGGACACGGTAAAATCCGGGACGTTGGTCAACGCTCTGCTTTTCCACTGCAAAGATTTATCCGGCATTAACGGCGTTAAACGTCCGGGTATCGTTCACCGGCTGGACAAAGATACTTCCGGCGTGATGGTCGTTGCGAAAAATGATTCGGCACATATAAATCTTGCCGAACAGATTAAAAATAAAACCGCGACGCGAAATTATCTTGCAATAGTTCACGGAGTTTTGCCGGACGATGCCGGGATAATCACCGGAGCGATCGGCAGGGACAAACGCGACAGAAAAAAAATGGCGGTCGTTCCCGGAGGAAAACCTGCCGTCACGGAATTTTTTGTCGAAGAGCGATTCAAAAATTTCACGCTCGTCCGGTGCAAACTTCAAACCGGCCGGACTCATCAAATCCGGGTTCACATGACTGAAATAGGGTTCCCGGTTCTCGGCGACGAAAAATATACTTCGCGGAAAAATATTTTTGAAATTCGCGGTCAGGCTCTCCACTCCCACACGCTGAGTTTGACGCACCCGACGACCGGCGAACGAATGAATTTCACCGCGCCGATACCGGAGGACATGGAAAAAATTTTGCAAGCATTGCGGCAAGAAAAAATTTTAAACGGAGAGAAATGAATTTTGAAAAGCAACGACTCGGAATTTTGGTTGCGACGCTTGCATATTTTTGCAGAGTTGTCTTGAAAGGTTGAATAAAAAATTTTTTTCGTGACATAAAATCAAGAACTGATTATTTGTCAACTTTTTAAAAGTTGCACGGAAAAAATAATTGTTATAGACTTACCGGGTAAAAATTTTTTGAGGAAGTGAAATGATGATACAAGTTTACAACACGATGACCGGAAAGAAAGAAATTTTTAAACCGCTCAAAGAAAAGGAAGTCAGCATTTACTGTTGCGGTGTTACCCCGTACAACACGCCGCATATCGGGAACGCCAGACCTTTCGTGACGTGGGACGTTATCCGCAGGTATTTTGAAAAAATCGGTTACAAAGTTCGTTACATTCAAAATTTTACCGACGTTGACGACAAAATCATCGCGACGGCAAATCGTGAAGGCGTGACGTGGAACGAAGTTTCCGGGCGCAACATCGAATCGTATTTCAAGGCAATGGACGCGCTGAACGTTCGACACGCAGACCTTTACCCGAAAGTTTCAGAGAATATGCCGGCGATTATCGAAATGATTGAAACGCTTATCGAAAAAAAATTCGCTTACAAGTTGGAGAACGGCGACGTTTATTTCAGCGTGGAAAAAGATCCGGGCTACGGAAAATTGAGCGGCAGAAATTTGGAGGATATGCAGGCGGGGGCGCGTGTCGAAGTTGACGACAGAAAAAATAATCCGATGGACTTCGCGCTGTGGAAGTCCGCGAAACCCGGAGAGCCGGCTTGGGATTCTCCTTTCGGTAAAGGTCGTCCGGGCTGGCATATCGAATGTTCCGCAATGTCTTTAAAATATCTCGGAGAAAAATTTGATTTTCACGGCGGCGGCTCCGATTTGATTTTCCCGCACCATGAAAATGAAATTGCACAATCTCAATGCGCGATCGGTGATGAACATTCCTTCGCGCAATACTGGTTGCACAACGGATTCATCACGGTGAACAATGAGAAGATGGCGAAGTCCGGCGGAAATTTTTTCACGGTGGAAGACATTTTGAAAAAATATCCCGGCGAAGTCGTCAGATTTTTCCTGCTCCAAACTCATTACCGCAGTCCGCTCGAATTTAACGAAGACAGGATTAAAGAAACTCAAGTCGCTTACAACCGGCTGAAAACTTCTTACGAATATTTGAATGAGTTGGAAGAAAAAATCGAGTCCGGAAAATTTGTTACCGGCGGTAAAGAAAAAATCGAGGGTCCGTTGATAACCGTTTCCCGTGCCGGCGGTTTGGTCGAACTTGCCGAACGTTTGATGTCGTCAATGGAGGACGCGATGAACGACGACTTCAACACGGCGTTGGCGATAAGTTATATGTTCGAGTTGTCGCGTGACGTGAATTCTTATTACAACGATTATGTCGCAGGAAAAATTTCTCCGCGCGGTGCCGACGCATTTATAATTTTGCGCGTCCGGGAAATTTTTACGGAAATGGCGAACATCATAGGAATTTTTGAAAACATTCCGGCGGAGGAGGAAGACACTTCCGAAAATTCCGCGCTTGTCGAAAAACTCATGGAAATTATAATTTCGATTCGTCAAGATGCGCGGAGCAAAAAAGATTGGGCGACGGCGGATAAAATTCGCGACGAACTCAAAAATGCCGGAATAGTTTTGGAGGACGGCGCGCAAAAAATTTCATGGAAACGAATTTAAATTTTTTGTCCGACATCACGCCGGAGGAAGTGCAAACTCTTTCGCCTTTGGTCACGGCGTACATCGGCGACGCTTATTTTCATCTCTACGTTCGGACGCGGCTTTTGAAAGTTTCGCACAACATAAAAAAATTGCACGAGCACGGCGCGGAAATTGTTTCGGCAGTGACGCAGGCAAAAATTTACAACGACATCGAACCGTTTCTGACGGAGGACGAACAAAAAATTTTTCGGCGCGGACGAAATGCAAAAAGTCATGCGCCGCGCGCGGCAACCGTCGCCGAATATCACGCAAGCACCGGATTTGAGGCTTTGCTCGGTGAATTGTTTTTGCGGAAAAATTTTTCGCGGCTGGAAGAAATTTGTGAACTTGCTTTGAACGGGAGGGAAATTTTTTCGGAGAAATGAATTTGCGCGACGATTTTTATTCGCTTGCCAAACTCTGTATGCTCGGTGACGTGAAAGCCGAATTGCAAATGTCGGAAAAATTTCGCGCCCGGCTGTCCGAAAATTATTTGGAGCAGGAAGCTTGGCACTTGAAAAATAAAACTTTTGACGAGCAACACGCTTGGCTTAAGGATTACATGAGTTTGCACCCGGACGAGTCCGACGCATTTTTAATTTCAAATACCCGGTTGCAGCGGGCGGCGATTTACGGATCGGAGCGGGCACAAAAAATTTTGGAGGAAGTCCGGATTTACCGGTTCGGTTACATTCCGGATTTTTTCCAACTGCCCGGCAATTTCGGTCGGATTAAAATTTCCGGTGAAGAAATGCGGAAAGCCGGATTTATCGAATTTCCCGGCGACGAAGTTTGTTACCTGCAAGCTTTGAACGCGGAAGGAATTTATATCGCGTCGTATTACACCGGTTATGATCACACCGACGACAGCGGTTTCGGAATGGAGGAATACGACAATTATTTTTTCTTCGACGAATTTTTTTGTTACCTGTTCACTTTGGAAAATTATTCGACGTTTGATTTTCGAGCGGCTGAGGAAAGAATTTTGAATCGGTGCGTTCAAGCGCGGGACGAAAAGCAAGCGGAGCGTGAAGAATTTTGGCGGGACAAAAAAAATTCGCGGCACTTTGAACGTTACCGCGAACTTGCCCGAACTCAATCGGCCGATAAAAATTTTCTTTTATAAAATCTCAATTCCTCCGGGCGGGGGAATTTTTTTTTGCCGTCGATAAAAATTTTCGTTTACAAATTTTTAAAACCGTCGGCGACTCTCAAAACTTCATCTTTCGCCCGGAAAAATGCGTCAACCAATTTCGGATCAAAGTGAGTGCCGCTCTCCTCCTCTATTATGGAGAAAGCTTTTTCGTATGAGAATCCCTCTTTGTAACTGCGTTTTGAAATCAGCGCGTCGAATACGTCGGCAACCGCCATAATTCTCGCGGAAAGCGGAATATTTTCACCCGCCAAGCCGGTCGGGTAACCTTTTCCGTCCCAGCGTTCGTGATGATACGTCGCCAAATTTTTCGCCTCGTCCAAGTAATGCGAATCCGGAACGCTTGCGATTATCGAACCGATAATTCTTCCGCCGGCAGTCGTGTGAGTTTTCATCAAATCAAATTCTTCCTTCGTCAACTTGCCCGGCTTGTTCAAAATCGAATCGGGGACGGCAATTTTTCCTATGTCATGCAACGGCGCGGAACTCACGACGTTTTCAATAAATGCGTCGGTTAATTGTTCTTTGTAAACTCCTTCGCGTTTCAACTCGTCCAAAATTATTTGAACGTATGCGGCGGTCTTTTTGATGTGTTGCCCGGTATTTTCGTCACGGCTCTCAACCAAGTCGGCAAGAGTTACAATCAGCGCGTTTTGCATTTGCGAAATCGCTTCGTTTTTATTTTTCACGTCCCGAACGTGCCGGACACTGTCATCGGTCATCTTGACGAATGCGCGATAAAGATTTTCAACTTCGTCGCCGGTGTGAATGTTCAATCGCCGAATATTTTCGAGATTGTTTTCCATTTCGTCTTCGTTGTCTTGCGCGAACATTCCGGCGAAACGTGCCATTTCATTTATCGGGATAATCAAGCCGTATTCCGCGAGCCGGAAACAGACAAAAAGTATCGCAATCAAAATCAGGAGAAAAATTATCGTGAGTTTCAAGACGTATTCCTGTGCCTGCCGTCTCAATTCGTTCATTGAAATATCCACGCCGGCATAACATTGGCAGACACCGTTCGAGTCGAAAACCGGAACGTAAACGCTCAGCAACCAACCGTAAACGCCGTCGGAAATTGTCGGCTCAATTTGTCCGCCGTGTAAAAGTCGCGGCAAGGCTTCGCTAAATTCAGCCTCCAACTCTTCGACTTGTCCCACTTCCATTGCTTTAACTTCCGGCGTGTCCAAATCGAAAACGACGTGGCAACCGTCCGGCAAAATTTTGTAAACGTAAACAAAAGTTATGTCCGGCAAACGTTCTTTCATCCGATACAATTTTTTTTCCGTCTCTTCGTAACCTTCGGCGGCTCTTCCCTTTTCCAAAAATTCTTCGACTTTGTCCCCGTCAATCATGTCGGCGATAATTTGAGCCGCGCCGGTGCCGACCCTCTTATTGAGTTCGATTGCTGCATCCATAAACATTTTGTAACTTATCGCGGCGGCAAGAAATCCGAACACGAACAACGCGACGGACAGCGACATAATTATTTTCGTGCGGACGGATAATTTAACATTTTTGTCAGCCATTTTACTTTAACTCCGATATTTTTTTCGATTTGAATTTGTCAAAATAATTTTAAATTATTTCCGGAGTTTTTCAAGAATTTTTTTGCAACGTCATGATTCGCCACTGCAATTTCAAACTTTCGATTTTTTCCGAAGTCGCCTGCGAACAAAGAAACGCGATTAAATCCCCGTCAAATTTTTTCCCGGCGAAACAAGATTTTAAAATCTCAAATATTTCGTGAGGTTTAATTTTAAGTGCGGAGGCACTTATATGATTCATCATGTGGACGCGCCAAAAAAATTCAAATATCTTCCACCTGTACTCCGGGTTGTCTCGGAAAAATTTTTGTCGGTCGAAAAAGTTACTCAAAAATTTTATTCCATCGACGTTGACGTTCATGAAGAATTTTAAATTTTCCTCCGGCGTTCTTGCCGTATGCATGATTGATTCCGGGTGCTGACGGTAGATGTAAAACGGAAACGGGACATACAAAATTTTTTTCGCCGTGCAAAGTAATTGAACAGTCCAAACGATGTCGGCGGAAGTTCTCAACGGAGGGAAAGAAATTTTATTTTCGACGAGCAAATCGCGCCGAACAAATTTTTGCCAAGCCGCAAATCCGGTTCTGACGGCGCAAAATTTTTCCAATCGTTCGGCGATGTCGTCACTTTCAAAAGCCGGCTCTTCGACGACTGACAAATTCTGTTGAACAAAAACAGGAGATAAATCTTCCGGACCGGGAAAAGGTTTATCGGAATTTTTTTCAAACAAAAATCCTCTGTCGGTAAAAACCGCGTCGGCTTGAAAATTTTCGGCAAAGTCATAAAGTTTCTCGAATGCGTCTGCCGTGATGAGGTCGTCGTTGTCCGGAATGTAAACGTATTTGCCGCGCGCAACGTCAACGCCTTTTTGAGAGGAAGTACCCGGTCCGGAATTTTTTTCGTTCCCGATAATTTTGAGCCGCCCGCCGAATTTCGGAATGAAACTTTCGACGACTTCAACGCTTTTGTCAGTCGAACAATCATTGACGACAATAATTTCAAAGTCTGTAAAAGTTTGAGCCAAAAT
>CAJOFG010000032.1:1776-18506 GCA_905233965.1 uncultured Selenomonadaceae bacterium | reverse complement strand
ATATTTTCCGGCAAGCGGTACGCAAATCGTAAATTCTCCGGTGCGTTCTACAAGGTCGTGAGTGAAACGACTTTCGCGGACGTAAGCGGCAAAAATCGGAACGCCCCATTCAATGCCGAGAGTCCCCCAGCCGATTGTCATCGCGTTCACGCAGTCCTCCGCTTCACTCGTCATCAAAATTCCGGCCGGCAGTGCTTTCAAAATTTCGCCGGCGCAGTCGAAAACGTTTACTTCCTTTTTCAAAATTTCCACCTCTCAAAATTCTTCCAACCCGGTCATATCGACGAAAATTTTTTTCTCCGGCAAATTTATTTCGCGAATAACACTTTTCAGCGCGGGAATCAAAATTTCTTTCGCGCCGGAAATTTCCAAAACGTCATTGCTGCCGGTTCGCAAAATATTTTTCACCGTACCGATTTTTTTCTCCCCGTCGAAAACTTCACAGCCGATTATGTCGAAAAAATAAAATTCGTCGTCATCGAGCGGCGCGGCATCGGAGCGGTTGACGGTCAAAAATTTGTTCGTCAAAAGTTTCGCGCTCTCTTTATCGTTCACGCCGGCGAACTTGACGAAAATTTCTCCGCCGATATGCCGGATTTTTTCCACCGACAAAATTTTTTCGCCGACTTTAATTTCTTTCAAATCGTCGAAACGGTTTTCAAAATCGGTGAGCGAAATTATTTTTAAAGTGCCGTCAAGTCCGCGCGTCTTGCCGAGTTTGCCGATTATTATTTCGTCCGGCGAAATTTTATCCGCGTATTGCAATTATTTTGTCATCCTCCACAAGAACTTCGACGTTCATCAATTCGCGCATATCTCCGCCGATTTTCAATTCAGCGGTGCGCTCCAAAGTGCCTTGAATAATTTCCGCGCCGAGAGGAAGTTTTTCGATATTCTCTTTGCGTGCAAGAGCCTCATCGCGGTGCTGTTGACGCTTGGCAATTTCGTTTCCGAAGAATTGATTTATTTCGGCGATGTGCTCCGGATTTTCATTCAATTCATGTTGGCGGTCAAGCTCAACCTGTTTGATTTCCAAATCCATTTGTTCGGCGGTTTTGGTGAAGTCCTCGATAAGTCTTTTTTTGAGTTTCTCGGTGAGTTTCGCCTTAACTGTCACCGGAACGTTTACGGTAATTTTGTCCATGATTTTTTTCCTCCAAAAAAATATTTTAGGGTGTGTTGGTAAAGTAAGAATGTGCGACGTGACGTGGAATTTTTTCGTCCGACGATTTCGCAGGAATATCGTACATATTTCAAGAAATTTTGACAAAGTCCGGACGGAAAAATAACCGTCATCGGCGTGCGTTCGTCTTTACCAACACGCCCTAGTTGACGGGAACACGATTTTCTATCGCCTTCGCGATTGTCACGCTGTCGGTGCCGGAAAAATCCGTGCCGACAGCCAGCCCCCTTGCAAGTTTCGTAACTTTTACGCCGGCGGGATTTAAAAGCCGGGCAATGAATAAAGCCGTCGCGTCACCTTCGACCGTCGGCTCGAACGCGATAATAATTTCCTCAATGTCATTTTCGCCGACACGCTTTAACAATTCACGCAACCGAATATCTTCCTGAGTAATTCCGGCAAGCGGAGAAATTAAACCGCCGGTGACGTGATATTTCCCGGTGTAAAATCCGGCGCGTTCGATGGCATCCAAATCTTTTGAATCTTTGACGACGCAAATAATTTTATCGTCGCGTTTTGTCGAGGCGCAAATTTCGCAAACGTCGCGACTTTTGTCAATCGTATTGAAACAGATCGAACAGGCATGAGTGCCGGACTTCACGTTGCGAATTGCCGCCGCCAAATTTTCCACGTCGTCGGATTTCATATCGACGATATAATAAGCCAACCGGGCGGCAGTTTTTGAACCGACACCCGGCAATTTCATCAACGACTCGACAAGAGCCGTCATAGCTTGTGAACTCATGATTTTATTTTCACCCGAAAAAAAATTTTTTACTCGATGAAGTGAATTTTTGATTCGTCGCGCCGATTTTTTTGCGGCTTTTTGTTTTTCGGATAACCGAAGGGAAAAACCGTAAAGGCAAGCAAATGATCCGGCAAGTTGATTGCTTTCGCGACGTTCTCCATTCGCTCCTGCTCCGGCGCAATTCCCAACATAACGCCGCCCAAACCGAGCGCGTCACATTCCAGCCAAATATTTTCGGTGGCTATCGCGCAGTCGATTTGCGCTTTCTCCGGAACGGGCAGACCCTCCTTTTTGTAAGCGATGACGATTGCGGCGGGAGCATTTTTTGCCGGTCCGGCGTAGGGCGAAACTTCACCGAGTTTTTGCAAAACTTCTTTGTTCGTGACGACGAAAAATTCCCAAGGTTGTTGATTTTTGGCAGTCGGCGATGCAAATGCCGCGTCCAAAATTTTGTCTATCTTTTCGCGTTCGACTTCGCGATCTTCAAACGAGCGGACGCTTGTCCGGGTAAAAATCGAATCCATTTCAAAATCCTCCTAATCTTTGCCGAGACGAATTAAATTTACTTTCGGCTCTGCGCCGGGTTCCAAATCCATTATCATGAATGAGCCGCGATTTTCGTCACGGGGACGCGACGCACTGCCCGGATTCAAAATGTAAGGAGTACCGGGAAAAATTTCGGCAATGTGCGTGTGACCGTAAATCGCAATGTCCGCGCCCTGAGATTCGGCCGCCTCTACAACGTATTCCGGCGTGTAACGGACTCCGTAATTGTGTCCGTGCGTCAAAAAAATTTTGTGTCCGGCAACATCGACAATTCTTTCGTAACAACCGCCCTGCATGGGCCAATCGCAATTTCCGGCGACTCCGAAAACCGGAACCTCCGTAACCGATTGCAAATATTCCGCGTCCGGGAGGCAGTCGCCGAGATGCAACCACATTTCCGGATTTTGTGCAAGTTCGATCGCTTTGTCTATCGCTGACCAATTTCCGTGTGTGTCACTTATAATTCCGATTTTCAAAGCAATCGCCCCTTTAATGCCGGCACAATTTTTCTCAGTGCCTCTCCCCTGTGACTGATTTTATCTTTTTCGTCAGGCGTAAGCTCCGCCATAGTTTTTGATTCGTTGATGTAAAAATAAGGATCGTACCCGAACCCGCCGGTGCCTTTCGGAAAAATTTTTATCGTGCCTTCAACCGTGCCGAAAGTTTCGATTTTATTTCCGTCCGTGTCGTAAAAACACAGCGCACAACGATAGCGGGCGGGAGATTCTTTAACGCCGATTTTTTCCAATTCGTCGAGCAACTTTTGATTGTTCGTTCCGTCGTCCGCATGAAAGCCGGCGAAACGTGCGGACAAAACTCCGGGCTTTCCGCCGAGTGCATCGACTTCCAAACCGGAGTCGTCGGCAAGACAGGCGCAACCGGTTTTCTCAGCGAAAAATTTTGCTTTAATCAGCGCGTTCTCCTCAAAAGTTTTTCCGTCCTCAATCGCGTCCGGAATATTTTCAAAATCGGCGAGAGAAACAATTTCGGCGGGAAGTTCCTTCAGCGCGGAAATAATTTCTTTCAACTTGCCGGGATTTTTCGTGGCGGCAACAATTTTTTTCATCAGCCGACCCTCCCGACGCGCCAGACCAAATCTCTGCCCAACGCATCTTTTTGCAGGGAAATCAATTCTTCGATACCTTTTTCCGTCAAGTCCAAAATTTCATTCAAATCTTGCCGGGTGAAAGATTTTTTTTCTCCGGTTATCTGCACTTCGACGAGTTCGCCGGCTCCGGTCATTACGACGTTGCAGTCGGCGAGTGCGGAGGAATCTTCCGCGAAATTCAAATCCAAAATTTTTTCGCCGCTCTCCGAAATGCCGGCAGAAATTGCCGCGACGAAATCTTTCACCGGAAAAATTCCGCCGGGTTCGTAAATCGTTTCGCAAGCTTCTACAAGCGCGACAAATGCTCCGGTAACAGATGCGGTTCGTGTCCCCCCGTCAGCTTGCAAAACGTCGCAGTCAATTTTTATCGTCCGTTCGCCGAGCGCGGACAAATCCGTTACGGTTCGCAAAGCACGACCGATTAACCGCTGAATTTCGGCAGTCCGCCCGGAAACGGATTTTACTTCACGCTTGGCACGAATTTTCGTCGCGCCGGGCAAAAGAGAATATTCCGCCGTCAACCAGCCGGTTCCGGTGCCCTTCAAAAAAAAAGGTACGGACTCCTCGACGGTCGCGGCGCAGACGACTTTTGTATTTCCGACTTCGATGATCGCGGAGCCGGCGGGGTAAAGTTGGAAACGTCGTTGCAAAAAAACTTTCCGCATTTCGTCAGATTTTCGTTTGTCGGTTCTCAGCAAAAAAAATTTCCCCTCACGATTCAATTTTCCGTTCGTATAAATTTCGGTTATTTTACACCCAAAAAAAATTCGACGCAACGTCAAAAATTATTTTATCGACTCAAAAATTTCCAGCGCACGTTTAACCATGTCGTCCATATCGTAATAACGATATTCGGCAAGTCGTCCGGCGGGAATGAGGTTTGAAATTTTTTCCGCTTCGCCGGAATATTTTTGGTAAGCTTCGTTCGCCGCGTCGGTGAAAATCGGATAGTACGGAGTATTTTTTCCGGGAATGTGTTCCTGCGGATACTCTTTCAAAATTGTCGTGCGGTCTGACTTCGTCGGGTGAATGTTTTTAAATTCGGTTATCCGGGTGAAATCGTAATTGTTCGGATAATTCACGGTCGCCGCCGGCTGAAAATGTTCTTCGTTGACGGTTTCAAATTTCATGTTCACGCTGCGATAGGGGAGCGTGCCGAATTTGAAATCAAAAAGTTCGTCAAGCTGTCCGGTGTAAACGAGTTGCCCGGAAAATTTTTGTCCGAGAAAATAAATTTCGCCGTCGCGAATTTCGATAATCTCTTTGCAATCCGTGTTGAGCATGAGTTTAATATTTTTATGTTCAATCATTTTTTGAATCAGCGCGGTGTATCCGTGAGTCGGCAACGCTTGAAATCTGTCGTTAAAATATCTGTCGTCGCGTCCGACGAAAACCGGAACGCGAGCCGTAACCGCGCCGTCAATTTCTTCCGGAGCCTTACCCCACTGTTTGCTTGTGTAGTGGAGAAAAATTTTTTCGTAAACGAAGTCGGCGAGGAACTGCAAATCTTTGTCGTCGGATTTTTTCAATTCGAGAATCGGAATTTTTTTTCCGTACTCATAATTTTTGAGCAGGGCATTTTCCAAACGCTCCGCCAAACTTTTCGGAAAAACTTCGTGCAACGTGTTGAAGTTGAACGGAATCGGAACGGTTTTTCCGTCAATCATCGCCAAAACTTTGTGATGATAAACCGTCCAATCGGTGAAAGCGGAAAGATATTTCCAAACGCCTTCATCGTCCGTGTGGAAAAGGTGAGGACCGTATTTGTGAATCAAAATTCCGTTTTCGTCCGTTTCGTCGTAACAATTTCCGGCGATGTGCCGGCGACGTTCGACGAGCAAAACTTTTTTGTTGCGTTGAGTTGCAAAGCGTTCGGCAAGAACCGCGCCGGCGAATCCGGCACCGATAACGATAACGTCAAACATAAAAAAACCTCCGTCATTAAATTTTACGGAAAGTTTACAGTAAACAATTATAAATTTCAACAACTTCAAAATTAAATCCGGAACAAAAAAAATTTTCCGCAACAATTTTTGATAACCGTTGCGGAATTTCTTTTCACGTCAATTATTGTTCAATTTTCCAAAAGTTTTTTAACTTCGTCCCAATCCAATTTGTTCACGGCGGATTTTATACCGGAAATTTTTTTCGCGTCGTCCTCCGGCAATTTGTATTCGTCGAGGGATTGCAAAACGAAATTCACGCTGTCGTAGTCGAAACTTCCGGCNNGTTTCGTAAGCTTCGGCGAGCGCGTCCGGTTCGATAAGCGGCTTGTCGGTGTCTTCTTCGGATTCTTTTTTGACGAGCGGAGAAAGTTTTTCCGCATAACTCCGGTAAAGCTCCAAAAGCGGCGCGGTAAACTGTTTAATTTCGTCAATGTAGTTTGAATTGCCGGCATCTTCCAAACGTTTCGCCCGGTCGCTCAACTCTTCCGCGCCGATAACTTTTGCCGACGATTTCAGCGCGTGTACTTTCGTCGTGTAATTTTTCCAGTCGCCCTTGTCGAAATAATTTTGAATTTCGTCCGCGCCGGAAGTCACCGCTTCGGCAAAAACGGTTAAAGCGTCGAGGTAAGCCTCTCCCCCTCCGCAGTGTTCAATTCCCTTGTCGATATGCAGACCGTCAACTTTTTTCAAAAATTCCGGCAGAACATTTGAATTTTCTTTCGGTTCGTCGATAAGCTGTCCGGTTTTTTGAACGAGGTCGGGCGGCAAATATTTTATGATTAAATTTTCAAGCGAGTCGGCATTTATCGGCTTTGTGAGATAATCTTGGAAACCGGCGGCGATATATTGTTCGCGCGCTCCGCTTACCGCGTTTGCCGTCAGAGAAATTACCGGCGTTTCCCGGTTTTTGTTGTGCGACAAAGTTTTCATTTTTTGGAGCGTTTCTATTCCGTCCATGCCGGGCATACGGTGATCGAGGAAAATTATATCGTAGTGATTTTTTTCGACGAGGTTTAAACATTCGTAACCGCTCTCAACCGTTTCGATTTTAATTTTGGTTTGCTTGAGCAGACCTTTGACAACCGTCAAATTCATGACGGTATCATCGACGACCAAAATTTTTGCGTTCGGCGCGGTGAATTTTTCGCGATACTGTTTGTGCGTACGAAGATAATTTCTGAACGCCTTCGTAAAATTTCCTATCGGTTCGTCGTTCACGATTTTTTGTTCGACCCGGAAAGAAAAATTAGAGCCTTCCCCGTAAACGCTGGCAACTTCCAATTTGCTGTGCATCAAGTCCAAAAGTTGCCGGGTGATGTTCATTCCCAAGCCGGTACCTTCAATCGAACGGTTTCTTTTTTCTTCGATACGTTCAAACGCGGTGAAAAGTTTTTCCAAGTCCTCCTCTTTGATTCCGATTCCGGTATCTTGCACGCTGACGGAGAGCAAAATTTTATTTTCGACGGTGCGCTCAAAATCGACCGTCAAAGTCACCGAGCCGTACTCGGTGTATTTAACCGCGTTTGTCAAAATGTTTGTGATGATTTGTTTCAACCGAATTTCATCGCCGAATAAAATTCCGGGAATTGCCGGGTTGACGAAAGTTTTCAACTCCAAACCTTTTTTGTCGAGTCGCGGCTTAATCATGTTCACCAAATCGTTGAGCAGGGAACTCAGGGAATATTCTACGGGAATAATTTCCATTTTTCCCGCCTCAATTTTGCTGAAGTCCAAAATGTCATTCACGATTCCGAGCAAACTGTTTCCGGCGTGACGAAGATTTTCCGCATACTCCAAAATTTGTTCGTCCTTCGATTCGCGCAAAATCATTTCGTCCATTCCCAAAATCGCATTTATCGGCGTGCGAATTTCGTGGCTCATGTTCGACAAAAAATCGCTCTTGGTCTTGCTTGCTTGGAGCGCGTAAATTTTTTCCCGGCGCAAAGATTTATTTTCAACCGTTTTGTAACGGATTCTGGCGAACATGAAAAGTATCCAGATCAACAGAGAAAATACAATCAAAGTTGCAACGTAAATCGTATTCAAACCGACCGCAACCGATTCCCAAGGAACGTAACCGGAAATTGTGAAGTGATGACGCTCCGAAACGACCGCGCAGTAAATAAAATAGGGTTGCCCCTTAAATTCGTAGAAAATTGCGGCGGACGATTTTTGAAGTGTTCCGTTTTCCTTGTCCCAACCGGCTTTTTCTCCGAGTTGCTCCCGGCCGGCATCCATTTCCGGATCCGTGTTTATCAAAGACAAACCTTCGGCAAGAACCGTCCAATCTTCCCGGTTGTTCAAAAAAATTATTGTGCCGTCTCCGTTGTAACTGATTGTCCGGAATTTGTTGCGCACGGCTTTATCGTTGTAATAATCGAACAGGACGCAATCTTCTCCGTCAATTTTCGCCGGCACGGAAAAAACCAATCCTATGCCGCGAAGGTAGCGAATAACAATGCTTCCGTCAAGAGAATTTCGCGTTGTCTCAAAAATTGCAAACGGCGGAAAATCTCCGGCAATAAGTTTTCCGTCCGACGAAATAATTCCGGCATTTTTTCCTTCCGCGTCGTTCAGAGCGGTTACCAAATCTTGCGGCGAAAGTTTATTTTCGTCGAGGTAACCCGCCAAAGTCAAAAGGCTTGAAACTTCCAATTTAAATTCTTTGTCGAGTTCATAAGCGACGGTATGCGCGTTTTTTGCAACTGCCTCTTCCAATGCCGCATTCAACATCATTCTGATTCTGCAATGAGCAAAATAAGCAATGCCGGACAGAATGAGGAGCATTAAAATACAATCCAAAATCAACCTTAAATTTATGTTGCCGATAATTTTCCTGTTAAAAATATTTTCTGACGAATTATTTTTCTCTTCCATTTAAATCACCGAAAAAATTATACCACATAAGCGCAAAAAAAAAGTTGCCGGCAAAAAAATTTTTACCGACAAATATTTTCAAAAAATTTCTCCGTTCAAAATAAGTTTTTCGCCCGTGTCGAAAATTATTCCGTTCGGCGTGATGTTCAAAATTTTTCGTCGCCCCAAATTTTCGCCGACAGTCAACATCAAATCTTCGCGAAAATTTTTTCCGTCCCGCTTGAACAGGTGACTGACGAGAGCAATTTTTTTTTCGCTTATCGCAATTCCGTTCAGAACAAATTTTTCTTCCGAACCGGTCGCCGGATTTTGCACGGGGGGTGGAACATTCGGCGCGGGGATTTTATTTTTCTCCGGCTGTTTGATTTTTTTCGGACGAGCGAACGGATCTTTGACGTAAAGCGCGGAAGAATTTGCACCGATAACCGGCGTTACATTTTCTCCGAGATTTTCCGGAGAATTTTTTTTCGCCGGCGTGACTTCCGGTTTATTGTCCGGCTTTTGTTTCGTTTCGTCCGGTTGAATTTGTTCGGGCGGGGAATTTAAACTTATTTCTTCGCCGCCGGAAAGATTTTCCGACAAAGAAAAAAGTCCGAAAGCGATAACGCAAAAAGCAAGTCCGGCGATACGAATTTTATTTTTTTTGATTTCCTCAATTTCTTTTTCAAATCGCTTGTCGAATTTACTTTTCAGGTCGTTAAATCCTTCGGACATTTTTTTATCAAATCACTTTCAAAAAAAATCAGCGGGACAAAGTGTCTTGCAAAATTTCCGAGAAGTAAATTACCGTGACGGTATCTTCCGGCAAAATTCTGCGGCGGTAAATCGTTTCAAAATCTTTAATCAATTCTTCCTTCGAGTTGATGTCCGGATTCTGATGTCCCAAATCCGTGCTTGTCAAAGTACCCATCGTTTTTACGCGAACTTTGTCGAGAATTGCCGTGTACAAAAATTCTTTCGGCTCACCTTTTTTGCCGACGGTAATCCAGACGACGGAACTTTCCGGATAAAGCGCGGTAACGTCGCCGAGCCGGACTGTGCAATTTTTACTGCGCGCCATCAACATTTCGCGGTGTTTCGATTCTTGAAAATTCAATGCCATCATTTTTGAACACTCTCCCTTTTAATTTTTGTACTCTGCGGCAAGTTTTTTGAAAAGCGGAAGTGACCGCTCAATGGTTTCCGTTTTAATGCAGTAAGCCGCGCGAAAATATCCGGGACAACCGAAATCCGCGCCGGGAACGAGGAGCAAATCAAATTTTTTCGCCCGTTCGCAAAATTTATAATCGTCTGGTTCGAGAGCCTTCGGGAAAAGGTAAAAAGCTCCCTGAGGTTTCACGCACTCAAACCCGGCATCTGTCAAACCGTCGTACAAAATTTTTGCGTTCTTCCGGTAAATCGAAATGTCGGAAGGTTTTCCGGCACACTTCGCGATGACGAGTTGCCAAAGTGAAGGCGCGTTGACGTGCGTCAAAACTCTGGCGGCTCCGGCAACCGCTCCGTAAATTTTTCCGAAGTCGGCAACTTCGTCCGGCACGACGATATATCCGATACGTTCGCCGGGCAGGGAAAAAGATTTGCTGTAAGAGTAACAGACCAAAGTATTCGCGTAAAAATTCGGAACGTAGGGAACGTCGATGTCGTAAGCAATTTCCCGGTAAGGTTCGTCGGAAATTATAAAAATCGGGTGTGAAAATTCTTTCGACTTCGCCGCCAAAATTTCCGCCAACTTTTTAATCGTCGCTTCGGAATAAATCGCGCCGCTCGGATTGTTCGGCGAATTTATTATCACGGCTTTTGTGTTCGCCGTCAACATTTTTTCAAACGCATCAAAATTTATTTGCCAGTCCTCCGGCTGCGCGGGTACGACTTTCAACTCCGCGCCGACCGATTCGACGAAACATTTGTATTCCGGAAAATACGGAGCGAAAGTTATAAACTCGTCGCCCGGTTCGGCAAGTGCTTTGAATGAAATTGTAATTGCCGCCGCCGCACCCGCAGTGATGAAAAGATTTTTTCCGGAAAAATTTGTTCCGAAACGTTCGTTGATACTCTTCGCCAAAATTTCCCGGACTTGAGGATTTCCCGGCGCGACAGTGTAACCGTGAACGGCTGAAGGTTCTTCGTTCGTCAGAATTTCAATCGCCGCATCGCGAACAAAATCCGGCGTGGGAACATTCGGATTGCCCAAGCTGAAGTCGAAAATATTTTCTTCGCCGACTTCCGCCGCACGTTTTCTGCCGAATTCAAAAATTGTTCGGATTGTGGATTTTTTTGTACCGAGTCGATACATTTTTTCGGATACCAAGTTGCTCACCTCGTTCAAGTTTTTCGGGAAAAATTATTTTGCCATGAGTGCGGCAATTTTATTCGCGACCTCAACCGGATTGTCCGGCATGATTCCTTCGATTAAAAGTGCCTGCGTGTAAAGAAGTTTGCAAAAATCTTTGAAGTCGCCGGACTCTTTGTCGAGCGCATGAAGTCCGCTCAATTTTTTGAAAAGTTCGTGATTCGGATTCAATTCCAAAATTCGCGTTGCCTTCATCATCGGATTATTCATCGCGGCGAAAGTTTTTTCCATGTTCAACGAAGGACCTTGCGCGCCGGTTGCCAAACAGACCGCGCCGGATTTCAAGCGCGAAGTCAAACGGACTTCCGAAACTTCCGCGCCGATTGCCTCACGAACATCTTTCAAAAGGTCTTCGTTCGACTTGGCAAGCTCTTCGACTTCCGATTTGACTTTTTTGGATTCGTCGTCGTCAAGCTCAAAATCTTCCCGGTTGATTGACTGAATTTCTTTGCCGGAATAATTTTGCAAAGCGTCCGTGACAAATTCGTCAATCGGATCAAGCAGATAAATTACTTCGATCCCTCTGTCGCGCAAAATTTCCATTTGCGGAATTTGTGAAATTGTCGCCGCATCTTTTCCGACGGCGCAATAAATTTTCGTCTGACTTTCCGGCATACGTTCGACGTACTCGGCAAGCGTCGAAAGTTTTTCCTCCTTCGACGTGGTGAAAAGCAAAAGGTCTTTCAAGTCGTCTTTAACTTTCGTGTCGAACATATTGCCGTACACTCCGATTTTCAACGACTTGCCGAACTCGTTCCAGAAAGTTTCGTACTTCGCCCGGTCATTCTGCAACATTTTGGAAAGTTGTTTCAAAATATTTTTTTCCAACGCCTTGCCGATTTTTTTCACTTCGCGACTCTGTTGCAAAAGCTCACGGGAAATGTTCAGCGGCAAGTCCGGAGAATCGACAAGCCCCTTGATGAAACGCAAATAATCCGGCAAAAAGTCTTTGCACTTCTCCATGATGAAAACGTGGCGCGAATAAAGTTGCAAACCCGGTTCATAATCGGCGTAGTAAAGATTTATCGCGGCGTGTTTCGGAATACAGAGGAGCGCGGTATATTCGGTCGTGCCTTCCGCTTTGATGTGGAAAATTTCCTGCGGTTCTTCCCACTCCCGGAATTGATGCTTGAAAAATTCTTTGTACTCGTCTTGCGAAATTTCGGATTTGTTTTTCGTCCAAAGAGGTTGCATGGAATTTACCGTGCGGACTTCGACGGTTTTATTTTTGTCTTTGTCCTCCGTGATGAAATTCATTTTGACCGGGTAGCGAATGTAATCGGAATATTTTTTAATAAGATTTTCAATCGCGTAATTGTTCGTGAAGTCGAACTCTTCCCCGCCGCAAAATTCCGGTTTCAAATGCAAAACAATCGTCGTGCCGCGTGAATCTTTTTCGCAATCCTCAATCGTGTATTCGCCGGCACCTTTTGAAGTCCATTTGACGGCGGAATTTTCGCCGGCTCTGCGCGTAATCAGTTCCACTTCGTCGGCAACGATGAACGCGGAATAAAATCCCACGCCGAATTGCCCGATAAATTCTTCGTCAACCTTACCGTCATTTTCGCGAAGTTTTTCCAGAAAAGCCTTCGTTCCGGATTTTGCAATAGTCCCGATGTTTGAAATTACTTCGTCGCGTGTCATTCCGATACCGTTATCGGAAATTGTGATTGTTTTTGTGTCGGAATCGGGGACGACAAAAATTTCGTAATCCTCATTCCCTTCCAAAATGTCGTGATTGGTGAGCGACTCGAAATGCAATTTGTCGATCGCGTCGGAAGAATTTGAAATGAGTTCGCGCAAAAAAATTTCTTTGTTCGTGTAAATCGAATTGACGACCAAGTCCAAAAGCCGTTTCGTTTCGGCTTGAAATTCCAAAGTTTCTGCAGACATTTAAAAAGTATCCCTCCAAAAAAATATTTTATCTGAACAGCAAACTTACCGAACGATGAGATTGAATCCGGATTATAACGTCGGCTATCGGTTCGGCAAGAGAGAGTACGACAATTTTATCTGATTTTTTTTCCGGCGGCAGAGGTATGGTGTCGGTGATGATGAGTTTTTCAATTTCGGAGTTGTTGATTTTTTCGACGGCGTTTTTGCTCAACACGGGGTGAGTGCAGGCGGCGAAAACGGACTTCGCACCCAATTTTTTCAACGCCTTTGCACCTTCGCAAAGACTGCCCGCCGTGTCAACTATGTCGTCAATCATAAGCGCGGCTTTTCCTTGAACGTCGCCGATAATGCTCATGACTTCCGCTTCACCCGGACGCGGACGACGTTTTTCGATTATCGCGATGGGAACTTTCAAATAGTCAGCCAAATTTCTGGCACGGGTAACGCCACCCAAGTCCGGAGAGATGACGACGAGATTTTCGCGATAATTTTCCTGCTGTTTGAAATAATCCGCGATGACCGGAGCCGCGCCGAGATGATCCACCGGAATATCGAAAAAGCCCTGAATTTGTGCCGCGTGCAAATCGACGGTGATAACTCTTGTCATGCCGGCGGCAACCATCAAATTTGCAACGAGTTTTGCGGAAATGGGTTCGCGCCCGCGAGTTTTTCTGTCCTGCCGGGCGTAAGCGTAATAGGGAACGACTGCGGTAATGCTGTGCGCCGATGCACGTTTGCAAGCGTCCGCCATGACGAGCAAATCCATAAGGTTGTCATTCACCGGTTGCGAAGTCGGCTGAATGATGAAAATATCTTTGCCGCGAATACTTTCGTTAATCATGACGGAAGTTTCACCGTTGTTGAAACGTCCGACGACTGCGTCGCAAAGTTTCACTCCGATATAGTCGGCGATTTTTTGCGAGAGTTCGATATTTGCGTTGCCGGTCATCAAACAAAGTTTGTTCACGTCGAAATTATGATTTTCCATAAAAACTACCTCCACTGCTCATGCGTAAAAAAATTTTTTCATGCACCGAATAAATCATCATGCGATTTAATTTTTATTTTCGTTTGTCTTTCCACGTCGTTTTATTCGTCTGTCGCGAACGGGCTATGGCAAGATTATTTTCCGGAACATTTTCGGTAACGGTCGAGCCTGCCGCAACGTATGCGCCGCTTTCAACCGTGACGGGCGCGACGAGATTTGAGTTGCAACCGACAAAAACATTGTCGCCGATAACCGTCCGGAATTTTTTCTTGCCGTCGTAGTTTACGGTGATTGTTCCGCAACCCATGTTGCAACCGGCTCCCATGTCGCAGTCGCCGATGTATTGAAGGTGCGGAAGTTTTGAACCTTCGCCATTTTTGACTTCGACGAAATTTCCGATTTTGACTTTGCCGGAAATTTTTGAACCCGGACGAATGTGAACGTAAGGACCCATGACAACGCTGTCGCAAATTTCCGACTCGTGGCAGTAACTGAATTGAATTTTGACTTCGTTGCCGATTGTCATGTCGGTCAGACGAGTTTCCGGTCCGATTTCGCAACCTTCGCCGATTTTCGTTTTGCCCTCAATGTAAGTGTGCGGATAAATAATCGTGTCTTGCCCGATTTCAACTTCCGCGTCAATGAAAGTACTTTCCGGATCAATGACGGTTACTCCGTTTTCCATGAGTTCAAAATTTTTTCTCCGGCGCAAAATTTTTTCCGCGTCGGCAAGTTGAACACGCGAATTTATTCCGAGCGTCAAAGTGCAGTCGTTCGTGACGAATACTCCGACTTTTTCGCCGGCATCTTTTAAAATCGTCAGCGCGTCCGGCAAATAATATTCGCCCTGTGCATTTTCGTTTTTGATTTTCGTGAGCGCGTCGAAAAGTTTTTGCGTGTCGAAACAATAAATTCCGGCGTTGATTTCGCGAATTTTTTTCTCCGCGTCGGTTGCGTCTTTATGCTCGACGATTTTTTTGAACGAGCCGTCACCTTCGCGAACAATTCTGCCGTAACCGGTCGCATCCGGCATTTCGGCACTCAAAACGGTTGCGGCGAATCCGGATTTTTGATGCACGTCGAAAAAATTTTTCAGCAATTCGCCGGTGACAAGCGGAGTATCTCCGCAGAGAACGAGGAGTGCGCCGGTCGAGTTCAAAAATTTTTCCTTCGCGACGGAAACGGCGTGCCCCGTACCGAGTTGTTCGGCTTGCAATGCAAATTCCGCGCCGGGAAATTTTTCTTTCACCAACTCCGCGCCGGAACCGATGACAACGACTTCACGTTCGGAGCCGGCAGATTTCGCCGCGTCGATGACGTGTTGCAACATGGGCTTGCCGCCGACTTTGTGCAGGACTTTCGGCAATTTGCTTTTCATTCGCGTGCCTTTGCCCGCCGCCAAAATTATTGTTTCAAAATTCATTTTTACCTCCGTCAAAAAAAAATTTATTGCTTACTTTTTTTCAAAGCCTTAAGCAAAGTTTTTTCCGCGCTCTCCATGTGACGTTCGGCGGCATCGCGTGCCGCGCTGACATCTCCGTCCGCTATCGCCTCAAACATTTCGTTATGTTCGTCCAAAGTTTTTTCCAAGCGTCCGGGATAAGACATCGAACGTGTTCTGAATCTTGCAAGTTGTTCGCGCAAATTGTTTATGATACCGACAAGTCTTTCGTTCCGGCTGACTTGGTAAATCAGCCCGTGAAAAGCAACGTCGGCCTCAACGATTTTTTCAATGTCATTTTTCTCCGCGTGTTTTTGGACTTCAAGCAGAAGTTCCTGCAATTTTTCAAGCTCCTCCGGTTCGATTCGCCGGGCGGCAAGTCCGGTTGCCAAAGATTCCAGCGCGGAGCGAATTTCAAAAATTTCTTTCACGTCACGAACGGAAACGTCGGCAACGTAAGTTCCCCGACGCGGCATCATGATGACGTAACCTTCCTGTTCGAGTTTGCGAATTGCTTCCCTGACCGGCGTCCGGCTTATTCCCAATTCGTCGGCAAGCTGAACTTCCATGAGTCTTTCGCCCGGCTCCAAAATTCCTTTTTGGATAGCGTCGCGGATCGATTCGCAGACCGTTTCCCTCAACGGTTGGTAGCTGTCCAAATTTATCGGTTCCAATCTTCTGCCCATACATTTATCATCTCCGTTTTAAAATTTTTTTGCCGAGTTAAAACCCATCCAAAAAATCCGGAGCAATTATAGCGCGTTTTGTTTTTGTTTAAAAGCATTTTATTTTCGACACGCCGCCCGGAGAAAAATTTTTTCGGTGCCAAAAAAAATCTCCGACAAAAATTTTTTTGCCGAAGAAAAAATTTTTTTGAAACGATTATCCGAAATAATCTTCTATGCCGTCCAAAATTCCCTGCGCCATTTTAACGACACCTTCACGCGAACTCATCAATTTTTCTTCCTCTTTGTTCGAGATGAAAGCCAATTCGATTAGAGTTGCCGGCATATCCGTATGCTTGACGACGTAAAAATTGCAGGGTTGCGTTCCGCGACTCGGTGTGCGAATTTGTTCGCAAAGAGCCCGGCGAACATAATCAGCCAGTCGTTGAGATTTTTGACCGCCGCTTTCGTAATAGTAACCGGTTGTTCCTTTCGCCGAAGAATTTGTGAAACTGTCGGCGTGAATCGAAATGAAAATGTCCGCGCCGGATTTGTTTGCAATGTCACAGCGTGCTTGAAGTTCTTCGACTGCAGAGGCCGCCGCTCCTTTTGACGAAACGGTTTTGTCCGTTCTCCGGGTCATGATGACTTTCGCGCCTTCCGCTTCCAACATATCGGCAAGTTCCAGAGCGACACGGAGAGTTACACTTTTTTCCGTCACGCCGCTCGGACCTATCGCTCCGGCATCGTTGCCGCCGTGTCCGGGATCTATCGCGACAGTTTTTCCTTTCAGCCCGGTGATGTTGAACAAATCTCTTTCGTCATCGTCGGAAGGGCGTTTGACTTCGCGCGGCTTTTTATCCTTGTCTTTTTCCTTTTCCTTCTTTGGTTTCTTGACTTTTTTCTTCTCTTTCTCCTTTTCTTTATCTTTTGCTATATCTTTTTCCTTGTCGGGTTTTTCGACGGTCGTCGGCTTGTTCAA
>CAJOFG010000032.1:0-1743 GCA_905233965.1 uncultured Selenomonadaceae bacterium | reverse complement strand
CGCCGTCGAGGTGAAAAATTTTTATCTCCGCCATGGTTTCTACAACCATTCGGACGGTTGAAGAATTGAATTGTGCGATACGAATATTTTTTGCCGCAGTGGAGTCCAAAGAAAATTCTTTTTGAACGGATTCGTCGAGAACGGCATCTTCAAAATCCAAAACGAGCCGGGAAGGATTTTCCAAATAAAATTCGGCGAAATTTATTTTCCGGGTCATGTCAACGACAATTCGCACCGTGCCGGAGCCGTAACTGTATCGAATGCCTTTTATTTCGGGTTGCGCGGCCTCACACGTCGAGAGGGTGAAAAACAAAACGAGGAGACCGAGCAATATTTTTTTTACCAATTCACAGCCTCCTTCGTCCGTGTAAAAATTTTTCAATCAAGTTTCGTATGAGCCGTAGCGTTGCTCAAGTTTTTTAAATGCCCAAGTCAATACCGCCGTCATGACGAGGTAGAAAATTCCGGCGATGACAAAAGGTGTCATGTCAAATTCTCTTTGAACGATCGTTCGCGCAACACGGAGCAAATCGTTCATCGCCAAAATATAAATCAGCGAAGTATCCTTCACCAAATTTATCGTTTCGTTTGAAATCGGCGGGAGGACGACGCGCAAAACTTGCGGGAAAATTACATAACGCATCATCTGCCAATGAGTCAAGCCCAAAGCTTTTGCCGCCTCATATTGTCCGCGAGGAATTGCCTGAATCCCGGCGCGAAAAATTTCCGCGAAGTACGCCGCATAATTCATCGTGAATGCCAAGAGAGCCGCCGCGATGTCCGGCAACATTATTCCGACCATGGGCAGGGCGAAATAAACGAACAGCAACTGCAACATTAACGGAGTCCCGCGCATAATCCAAACGTAAAACTCCATTAAATATCGGAGCGGCGCAAAGCTTGAAATTTTTCCCAGAGCCGCCAACGCGCCTATAGGCAAACTTAAAATCAATGTTACGAAAAAAATCGTAAGAGTAATTTCCGCGCCTTCCATAATCAGGAAGGTCATGTCAAAAAGTTTTTCCATTAAAAATTCCCTTTCGGGTTAAAAATTTTTCAAAAGTTTTGTTTCTTCCGGGTCGTAAAGAATATCTTTGAGAGTCGGTTTGTTTGAAGCAGACCACTCTTCCAATCGTCCCGGCACTTTACAATAATTGCAACGCTCGACACTTCCGAAAGAATCCAAAAATTCCAAGACGGAAACAAAATTTTGAGCGTGAACATCCACGCAAACCGGTTTCGGAAAATTTTTTATGCCGAACCGTTCGACGACTTTGTAAGATACCGCATCGACCGGGCATTTGTAAATAAATCCGTCGCGCAAAAATCTTGAGTCGCGACAACCGCAAGCCGGCGTCGGAGAAATAAAAGGCAAGTCGAGAGATTTGAAAGTCCATTCTTTCCGGAAACTTTCCACCGCTTCGTTTCCTTTTGAATCCCTGATGAACGGAATTTTATTTTCGCCGAGCCTTTTTTCGATTTTGTCGAAAATTTTCAAAGTCGGTTTGTAAACGGTAATTCCGACGATACATTTGTTATCCGCGTTGAGGTGCAGATCTCTCCGCCTTTCTGGGGCTGGCTGTTCCAGTTCGGTACAAGAGCAAAGATCCTCGAACCCTACGACGCAGCTGCTCAGGCCAAGCGGATCCTCTTAGAGCTTGCCGAGATGTACTGAGCTTGAATTTAATATGAAATTAATGAAAGGGGCTGTGCAGCAGCCCCTTTCGCTGTAAATGGGTGCTC
>CAJOFG010000031.1:3775-14786 GCA_905233965.1 uncultured Selenomonadaceae bacterium | reverse complement strand
GAGAAATTTCCGCATCGTAAAATGCCGCGCGAACGTCAAGGTAAAGCGGTTCACCGGTCGCGCCGGCTTCCTTCGTTCTGTCGAGCACGGCAATTTTTTTCACGGTTTTCGGAATTGCGTTCAAGAAATGTTTCACCGAGAAAGGACGGTACAAATGGACGCTGACAACGCCGACTTTTTCGCCGTTCTCGTTCAAATATTTTGCCGCCTCTTCAGCCGTCTGACAAACCGAACCGATGGCGATAACGACTCTGTCCGCGTCCGGCGCACCATAGTAGTCGAAAACGTGATGTTCGCGCCCGGTAATTTTTGAAACGTCCGCCATAATTTCTTCGACAATGTCCGGAAGTTTTTCGTAATTGTTGTTCGTCGTTTCGCGCATTTGGAAATAAACATCCGGGTTGGTTGCCGTGCCGCGAATAACCGGCTTGTCCGGATTCAAAGCACTGCGACGGAATTTGTCTATCGCGTCGAAGTCCGTAATTTTTGCAAGGTCGTCATAGTCGATGACTTCAATTTTTTGAATTTCGTGAGAAGTCCGGAAACCGTCGAAGAAATTTATAAACGGAATACGGCCTTTAATCGCGGCAAGATGAGCGACAGCCGACAAGTCCATTACTTCCTGCACGCTCGATTCTGCAAGCATGGCGCAACCGGTCTGACGCGCCGCCATAACGTCCTGATGATCTCCGAAAATGTTCAGCGTGGAAGTTGCCAATGCTCTTGCGGAAACGTGGAAAACGCCCGGCAAAAGTTCACCGGCAATTTTGTACAAATTCGGAATCATGAGGAGGAAACCTTGCGATGCGGTGTAAGTCGTCGTCAATGCTCCGGCAAGAAGTGAGCCGTGAACCGTTCCCGCCGCGCCGCCTTCGGATTGCAATTCAACCAAACGAACTTTTTGACCGAAAATATTTTTCTTGCCCTTCGCGGCCATTTCGTCAACATCTTCGGCCATAGGCGAGGAGGGAGTAATGGGATAAATGGCGGCAACTTCCGTAAATGCATAGGAAATATACGCAGCCGCTTTATTCCCGTCCATCGTCTTCATTTTTTTACCCATAAGTTTTCAAAATTCTCCTCTCGTTCTAAAAAATAAATCGCGCGAATTATATCACGCGACACGATAAAAGTAAAACAATTTGATATGGAAAAACAACGTGAAAATTTTCTCCTTAAATTGCAACAGCAACTCGGACAGTAAAAAAAATTCAGGTCGGGAGAGAAATTTGTTCATTGAAAAATTCTTTTGAGTTGCGATAAGCAAAAATTTTACGCCGACCGGAAAAAAATCGGCGACAAAAAATTCCTCCCGTACAAGCAGAATTGCAAAAAGTTTTTTCCTTCGTCTTGCAAGGCGGCAGGATTTTTTTTTTCGGCGGGGAAAAGTACTTGTTACAGAAGTTTTTTGAGAAAATAAAATGGAGGAGGGTTGTTTGATGAATTCGCTTACAATTCGACAAAAATTGTTTTTCGTTTTCATTTTGTTGATAATTGCATTCGTCGGCAACGGAATTTATTCTGCGTTGAGTCTTTCGTCAATCAATGACGGCGCACTCAGAATCGCAACGCAACATTTGCAGGGTGTCATCTCCGCGTCGGAGGCGGGACACTCCGTGAGTAACTACCGGCAGGGGGAATATGCCGTTATCGACGCGACGACTTTGCCGGGAAGAATTTTCGCCGCGCAACAGACAAAAAAACTTGCCGACCAAATCGACATCACTTTTGATGCAATTCAACCCGGTTTGGAAGGAAAAGTTGCGTCGGAATTTGCCGACATGAGGAATACTTGGAACCAATACAAGGAAAATTCCAACAAGGTCATCGACTTGGCGAAGCAGGGCAAAGTCAGAGATGCCGCCGCACTCCTTGAAAGCTCTTCCGACAAATACAATTACATCGGCGCGAAATTAAATCGCGTACTCGACAACGGAAAAGATTTCATTCACGCGGAAGTTGTCGAATCCACGGCGCGATATAATTTGACGCGAATTATTTTAATCGTCAGTATAGTTGTCGTCGTCCTCTTTTCGATTGCGATGGCAATTATTTTGAGCCGGTCGATTCTGAAACCCATTCATTATCTTTCCGATGTTTCAAAAGAGATGGCGGAAGGAAATTTGACGGTTGAAGCAATTCCGCAGTCCGATGACGAGTTCGGCAGGTTGACGGAAATTTACGCAAACACGATTGAAAAACTCCGGAGCCTGATTGAAAATATTCAGCACAACGCGAAAGATGCGGCAACCTTCGCCGTGCAACTCAACGAGAATGCATCGCAAAGTGCGCTGGCAACTCAGCAAGTCGCCGCGTCAATCGGTAACGTCGCCGACAACGCGAACAAGCAGGGCGCGGCAGTTTCCCGGTCAACGGAGGACATTCGGGAATTTGCCGGACTTTTGCAGGGGTTTGAAACGAAAGCGGACGCGTCGGTCAGTTCGGCAAAACACGTTGAAGAAATTGCAACGTCCGGTCGCCAGGCAGTCAGAAGTGCGGTTGATCAAATGTCCGCCGTCGCCGAAAGCGTGGAAAAATCCGCAAACGTCATCAAACAACTTGCCGAGCGTTCAACTCAAATCGGAAATATCAGTTCGACAATTTCAAACATCGCCGAGCAAACGAATTTGCTTGCACTCAATGCGGCGATTGAGGCGGCGCGTGCGTCGCGGACGAAGTCAGGAAACTTGCGGAAAGTTCAAATCTTGCCGCATCGCAAATCGCCGAGTTAATCAGCACGATTCAAACGGAAATGGAACAGGCACTTGCGCAAATGGAGCAGGGCAATCAAGAAGTCGAGAGCGGAAAAATTGTTGTCGCCGCCGCCGGCGATTCGTTCAAAAATATTACCGACGCAATAACTCAACTTACAAATCACGCGGAAGAAATTTTGAACAACGCCCAAGTCGCTTTAACGAAAGTTGACACTTTGGTTGAGTCTATGGACGAGTTGAACAAATCCAGCAAAGATGTCAGCGCGGAAACGGAATCCGTCAGCGCGGCAACAGAAGAGCAATCCGCATCAATCGACGAAGTTGCGAACGCCAGCCAAAAACTTTCCGAGCTTGCCGAAGAGCTTACCGAATCGACTGCGAAATTTAAAATTTTCAAAGGCGCGGAACGTGTCAAAGTCGCGATAGAGGAGGCGAAATAAAATGAGATATTTTAAATTTTTCTTCGCCGCAATGATTTTGTTTTTCGGAACTGTTTCCGGCGGTTGCGACATTCTCCCGTTCGATTCTTCTTCGTCGGAAACAGGTGAGCGCGTCGTTGCAATTTGTTTCCCGAACACCACGCCGAGTTGGCAAAGAAACGGAGACTCTTTGCAAAAACTTTTGGAGGAAGAAAATTTTAAAGTCAACATTCAATTTGCCGGCAACATCGACGAACAGAAAAAGCAGGTCGCCGAAGTTTTGGAAACTCATCCGAACTGCATCGTCATCGGCGCGATTGACTCCGACGCATTCGCCGAAACGCTCGAAAAGGCAAAGGAATATCAAATTCCGGTTATCGCGTTCGACAGAATAATCAAAGGAACGGACGCGGTGAGTTATTACGCCAGCTTTGACAACGACGCGATAGGTGAAGGTATGGGACTTTACATCGAAGCGGCTTTGGATTTGAAAAACGGCAAAGGTCCTTACAACATTGAACTTTTTGCCGGAGGTCCCACAGACAACAACGCGCACATCTTTTTTAAACAAACTATGGCAATTCTCGAACCGTATATGAAAACCGGGCAACTTGTCGTCCGCTCCGGACAAAAAACTTTTGACGAAGTTGCCGTCGCCGATTGGAATGCCGAAAATGCCCGCCCGCGTATCCGGGAGATTATGACGAAATATTACGCCGACCAACCTTTGCAAGTCGTCCTCAGTCCGAACGACAATATAGCCGGCGTTCTGCTCGACGAAATTAAAAAAGCCGGTAAACCCGCTCCGTTAATTTCCGGATTGGACGGCGACCCGGAGGCGTTTGAAAGAATTAAAGCCGGGCAACAAACTTTCACCATCGGCAAAGACCCGGACGTGCTGACGGCGAAATGCGTCCGAATGATTAAAGCCGTCGTCGAAGGAACGCAGCCGGACATCAACGACGTTACGACTTACGATAACGGTGTCATCATCGTACCGGCTTATCTCTGCACGCCGCAGATTATCGACAAGACGAACGTCAAATAAATTTTTTGCGACTTGAATAAAAAAAACTCCGACGAAAATTTTTTTCATCGGAGAATTTTTTTTTGCGTAAAACTCAATCGAGAGCCTTTTGTTTGTCAACTTTTCAAAAGTTGCGGAGAAATTTTTTATTCAAATTTCAAATTTTCTTCGCCGGGGTGTGTTGGTAAAGACGAACGCACGCCCTAAAAACTTTTGGATTAAAAACTTTTGGATTAAAGACCTTTGGATTTTCTCAATTCGCTGAGTTTCGGTCCCATGATTCTCTTGTAAGCTTCAACGCCCGGCTGATTGAATGCATCGACGTTTGCAAGTTCACCTTCGTAAGCAACCGACATTGCCAAGAGGTAAAGCAGTTCGCCGAGATGGTATTCGTTCAATTCCGGGAGAGTGAAACAGGCATTGAAACGTTTGTTCGATTTCAGAGCGTCCGAGTTGGATTGACGCGCAACTTCCAGAGCCTCACCCATCGTCACGCCGGAAATGCCGGCAAGTCTTTCGTAATTCGGGAACACGTTCGGGATTGTCAAATCGTTTTTCCAATTCGCAACTTTGATGAATTGAACGACTTTATCAAGCGCACCTTCCTGATGTTGCTGAGTTTGCGAATGCATATCGGTTGTGCCGACAGCGACCAGCGGGGTACGTCCGTAGCAAACTTCCTTGCCGTCTTTGTCGAATTGTTTTCCGAGAGATTCGGCGAGAAGTTGAATGTACCATTCGGAAAGAGATTTCAAATAATCGCCGTAGGGCATCATGACTTCGATATTGCGACCGTGTTTTTGCGCCGCCGCAAATTTCAATGCCGCGTTGAGCATTGCCGGATTCTGCCAAATGTCATCGTTTTGGCAAGCTTCGTCCATGTGTTTTGCGCCTTCGAGGAATTTTTCAATGTCCATTCCGATAACCGCAGCGGTGGACAAACCTACTTCGCAGAAAACGGTGAAACGTCCGCCGACTCCGTCCGGAACCGCAAAGGTCGGCCAGTTCATGTCACAGGCAAGCTGTTTCAACAAAGTTTTCTTTTCCATGTTCGGATCGGTGACCGCGACGACTTCAACGTCAATGTCATCGTATTTCATAAATTCGTCGTACATGACCATGAAATTGCTCATGGTGTCGAGAGTGCCGCCGGATTTTGAAATGCAAATCAGACAAACTTTATATTTTCTGCCTTCGTGGGATTTCGTGACTTCGGCCATCGCTTTCAAATGGTTGATGATGTCGCCCGTGCGGCGCGGATCGATATTCTGTCCGCTGAAGTAAACTTTCGGAAGTCCTTTGCGTTTTTCCTTCGTCCAAGTATTCCAAAATTCGCCGCAGAAAACGTCGAACAAAACTTTGTTGCCGAGAAAAGATCCGCCGATACCGAGCGAAACGACAGCGTCAACATTGTTGCGAAGATGTTCGGTGAAGTCGTGAAGTTTTTTAATGCTGTCCGGCGAATTGAGATTGAGTTTGCCGTTCTCCTCCGTGATGTACGGAAGTTTGGAGAAGTAAACTTTTTCCGGTGCGCCGTCTTTGGAAAGGTGCGCTTTGATAAATCCGCTCTCACGCATAACTTTCATTGCTTCATGCGCTTTTTTCAAATCTTCCTTGTAAAAATCGAGGTCGGCTTGAGTAACTTTGCCTTCGCCGAAAAGATTGTCATAGTCGAAACTGAATCCCGATTGCAAGGTCAATGCCATATTAAAATCCCCTTTCTTGTTCGCGAAAATTTTTTTGTCAGACGACGGACGCAACGATGTCCTGAGCCTCTTTTTGAATTTGTTTGAGGTGGTCTTCGCTTACGAAACTTTCCGCGTAAACTTTGCACATATCTTCCGTGCCGGACGGACGCGCCGCGAACCAGCCTTTATCGGTGACGACTTTCAAGCCGCCGATTGATGCGCCGTTGCCCGGAGCCTTCGTGAATTTTCCGGTAATGGGGTTGCCGGCGAGAGTGTCGGCTTTGAGATTTTCCGGAGAAAGTTTTCCGAGCGCGGCTTTCTGTTCCGGAGTCGCCGGAGTATCTTTGCGCGCATAGTAGAACGTGCCGAATTTGTCGGTAAGCTCTTTATGATGTTCGGACGGATTTTTGCCGGTCTTTGCGGTAATTTCGACGGCGAGCAAATCCATGATGATGCCGTCTTTATCGGTCGTCCAAACGCTTGCGTCTTTGCAAAGGAAAGATGCTCCCGCAGATTCTTCGCCGCCGAATCCCATCGAGCCGTCAAACAGACCGTCAACGAACCATTTGAAACCGACCGGAACTTCACAGAGTTTGCGTCCTATGTCGCCGGCAACTTTGTCGATAAGCGAACTTGAAACCAAAGTTTTGCCTATCATTGCGTCTTTACTCCAGCCTTCGCGGTTGGTGAAGAGATATTTAATCGCGACGGCAAGATAATGATTCGGATTCATCAAGCCCTGCGGAGTAACGATGCCGTGACGGTCATAATCCGTATCGTTTCCGAAAGCGATGTCGTATTTGTCTTTCAACGCAATCAAATTTGCCATTGCAAACGGAGAGGAGCAGTCCATACGAATTTTCCCGTCATGGTCGGGCGGCATGAACGAGAAGGTGTAATCGATGTTCGGGTTGACTACGTTAATCGGTTTTTTGATTTTGTAAACTTCGTTAATCAAATCCCAGTAGAAAATTCCGGAGCCGCCGAGAGGATCTGCGCCGACGTTCAAGCCGGAATTTATTACCGCGTCCATGTCGATGACTCTTGAAAGTGCTTCGACGTAAGGTTTCATGTAATCCATGAAGTGGACGTTATCCATTTTTACGGCGCGTTCAAAGGGAACACGTTTAACGACTTTATCGACACCTTGAGCGATAATTTCGTTTGCGCGATTTTGAATTATCTTCGTCGTTTCCGCGCTTGCGGGTCCGCCGGTCGTCGGGTCGTATTTGATGCCGCCGTCGGTGGGCGGATTATGGGACGGAGTTATAACTATTCCGTCGGCCTGTTTTGCCTCTTTGCGCTCGTAGTTGTGAGCGAGGATAATGCGCGAAACAACCGGCGTGGGAACGGGTTTAAAATCTTCCTGCAGAACAATTTCGACACCGTTTGCCGCCAAAACTTCCACGCAGGAGCGGAGAGCCGGTTCGGACAATGCGTGAGTATCCGCGCCGATGTAGAGCGGACCTTGAATTTTTTCGGCAGTGCGATATTCGTAAACCGCCTGCGCTATTGCAAGGATATGTTGTTCGTTAAAGCTGTGAAGTTTCGAGCTGCCTCTGTGACCGGAAGTACCGAATGCGACACCCTGCGTTTTGTTCTCCGGATCCGGTTTGAGAGTGTAATAATCACTGATCAAAGACGGAAGGTTGACAACATTTTTGCTCTTCATGAAAAATCCTCCTCTTGTTTTGAAATTCTATTACTTACGCTCAAACGAAGTGAGCGACATTTGCAAAATTTTTATTCGCGAATAATTTTCAGTAACTCGTCGCGTTTCGTTTCCATCAACTTTTTATCTCCGCGCGCTTCGACGTTCAGCCGGATAAAAGGTTCGGTGTTCGATCCGCGAAGATTGAAACGCCAATTCGGAAAGTCGATACTCAAGCCGTCGATTTTTGAAACTTCGCCGGAGCCGCCGTAAATTTTTTCAATCCGCGAAATAATTTCTTTAACCTTGTCTGTGCCGGAAACTTTCGTGTTAATTTCGCCGGACACCGGATATTTTGCGATACGCTCTTCCAAAAGTTCGGAAAGTTTTTTCCCGGAATTTCCGAGCAACTCCAAAATCAAAAGCCAGGGAATCATTCCGCTGTCGCAGCAGTAAAAATCTCTGAAGTAGTGGTGCGCGGACATTTCGCCGCCGTAAATCGCATTTTCCTCCCGCATCATGTCTTTGATATAGGAATGACCGGAGCGACACATAACCGGAGTGCCGCCGAGATTTTCTGTAATTTCAATCGTGTTCCAAATTGCGCGGGGTTCGTAAATAATTTTTTCGCCCCGATTTTTTTGCAGGAAAGCTTCGGCGAGGAAACCGACCATGTAATAACCTTCGATGAAGTCGCCTTTCTCGTCGAAGAGGAAACAGCGATCAAAATCTCCGTCGAACGCAACGCCGCAATCCGCGCCGAATTTTTTTATCGCGTCGGAAGTTTCATGACGTGCGTCCTGCAAAAGCGGATTGGGTACGCCGTTCGGAAAAAAACCGTTCGCGTTGTTGTGAATTTTGATAATCTCGAACGGCAAAAATTTTTCAATCTCGTTTATCACCGGACCGGCTGAACCGTTCCCGGTATTTATCACGACTTTCAACGGTTTCAAATTTTCGACGTTGACATAGGACAAAATTTTTTTTATGTAGTCATGAAGAATGTCGATTCGATAAACTGTGCCGGTTGCTTTTTTGAATGACCAATCGCGACTTTCGTCCTCGATTCGCGCTTTAATTTCCAGAAGTCCGGTTTTCGGCGAAATGGGACGCGATTCGGATTTTACGAATTTCATTCCGTTGTACTCTTTCGGATTGTGCGAAGCGGTTATCATAATCCCGCCGTCAAAATTTTTTTCGCCGACGGTGAAATAAATCATCTCCGTTCCGCATTGCCCGATGTCGTAAACATCACAACCGGATTCCGTCAAACCGCGTGAGAGCGCATCAAAAATTGTCGGACCGGAAAGTCTTATATCGCGACCGACGGCAATTTTTTTCGCGCCGAAAAGTTCGGGAAAAACTCTGCCGACACGATACGCAATTTCCTGATTGATTGTTTCCGGATAAATTCCGCGAATGTCATACGAACCGAAACCCGAAGTATCAATCGCCATGCTTAAACACTCTCCCGCAAAAAAAAATTTTTTCAAAGTCACGAAACGAATATTTTTTTATTCTACCCGTCAAAAAAATTTCCTCTTAAATTTGCAGAAAATTTTAAATGAAAGAAAATTTTTCCGGGAATCGTTCCGGGTTGAAAAAATTTTTTCCGGCGAATATAATTTGCCGGTTACAAGACTTATTTTTCGGGAGGTTTCAATGGACGAAAAAATAATTCTCTCCGTCGAAAATTTGGATATAACTTTCCGCACGACTGCCGGAAATATTCACGCGATACGCGGCGTTGACATGGAAATTCCGCGCGGCTCGACCGTTGCGATAGTCGGCGAATCCGGTTCGGGAAAATCCGTGACGATGAAAGCCGTCGCCGGACTTTTGGACTCAAACGCCGTGATAAATTCCGGAAAAATTTTTTACCGTTTTGAAAATCAATCCGTCGATTTACTTCAACTGCCGAAAAAAGATTTGCGAAAAAATTTTAACGGCAAACACATTTCAATGGTTTTTCAAGATCCGATGACGAGTTTGGATCCGACAATGCAAATCGGAAAACAAATTGCCGAAGGAATGTTACTGCACCAAAAAATTTCCAAGTCGGACGCGATGAATAAAGCCGTCGAACTTTTAAAAACCGTCGGAATAAACGATGCGGAAAAGCGGATAAAAAATTATCCTCACCAACTTTCCGGCGGCATGAGGCAACGCGTCGTAATTGCCGGCGCACTTGCGACTTCGCCGAAAATTTTAATCTGCGACGAACCGACGACGGCTTTGGACGTTACCATTCAGGCAAAAATTTTGGAGCTGATAAAAAATCTTCAGCGGCAAATGG
Organism: uncultured Selenomonadaceae bacterium; assembly: GCA_905233965.1. Classification (GTDB taxonomy): domain Bacteria; phylum Bacillota; class Negativicutes; order Selenomonadales; family Selenomonadaceae; genus Quinella. The sequence goes on along the minus strand of CAJOFG010000031.1, from coordinate 4,991 downwards.
AAATTTCCGTAATTTACATAACGCACGATTTGGGAGTCGTCGCGAAAGTTGCCGACTTCATCAACGTGATGTACGCCGGAAAAATTATCGAACGCGGAACGGCCGACGATATTTTTTACGACCCGCGCCACCCGTACACTTGGGGATTGCTCTCCTCCATGCCGGACTTAAACACCGACGACGCACGACTTTATTCGATTCCGGGCAGTCCTCCGAATCTTTTGCACGAACCGGAAGGTGACGCGTTCGCCGCGAGAAACAAATTCGCGATGAAGATTGATGAAAAAGTTTCGCCGCCGATGTTCAAAATTTCCGAAACTCATTCAGCCGCAACTTGGTTACTTCACCCGGACGCGCCGAAAGTCGAATTGCCGCCGGAGTTGAAAGCGCGATTGGAGAGAACCCGGAAGGAGGCGAACTTGTCCGAATGAAAAAAAATTCCGACCCTCTTTTGAAAGTCGAAAACCTTGTTCAACATTTTGAAGTGTCCGGAAATTTTACCGTCAAGGCGGTGAACGGCGTTTCTTTTAAAATTTATCCGGGCGAAACTTACGGACTTGTCGGCGAATCCGGTTCCGGGAAAACGACGATAGGCAGAAGTATTATCCGGCTGTACGATCCGACCGACGGAAAAATTTTTTTCAACGGCAAAGAAATTTCCGGCAAGCTCGACAAAGAAACAAATAAAATGTTGCGAAAAGATATGCAGATGATTTTTCAAGACCCGATGTCGAGTTTGAATCCGCGAAAAAAAGTTCGCGAAATTATCGGCGAAGGACCGGAAATTTGCAAACTTTACAAAAACCCGAACGAGTTGAACGAAGTTATAAACGAAATGCTTAAAAAAGTCGGGCTGTCACCTTCGCACGCCGACAGATACCCGCAACAATTTTCCGGCGGTCAACGTCAACGTGTGGGAATTGCCCGCGCTCTTGTGATGAATCCGAAATTGATTATCGCCGACGAATGTATTTCCGCGCTGGACGTTTCAATTCAGGCGCAAGTCGTGAATTTGATGAAGGACATTCAAGCCGAAACGAATTGCGCTTACCTTTTCATTGCACACGATTTGAGCATGATAAAATATATTTCGGACAGGATAGGCGTACTTCATTTGGGTTACCTCGTCGAAACCGGAACGGCGCAGGAAATTTTCGACAATCCCATTCACCCGTATACAAAAAGTTTGCTGTCCGCAATTCCTCAACCGAATCCG
>CAJOFG010000031.1:1415-3754 GCA_905233965.1 uncultured Selenomonadaceae bacterium | reverse complement strand
ACGAACGGGGACAAATGAAAAATTTTGGCGGCACTCATTTTGTCTTGACGGAAAATTAAAGCGTAAGAATAAATCGAGTGCCGACAGGATGCAACGTCACGTTGCTTTTCGAGCAACTTCACGCACGCCGACTGAAATTATCACCGTGAGCAAAAATAAAATCATTACGTTCGTCGCCGTCATAACTTTTCCGAATTTCGCGAACAACATAACCAGATAAGTTATCGGCAACGGGTGGAACAGGTAGACGAAGTAAGAATTTTTTCCGAGCAAGTCGAGTGCGGCGGTAATTTTTTCGTTGAACCGGCAGCATTGAAAAACCATGAACAAAAATATTGACGCGCCGATTGTGTACAAAATTCCGGGCGGCGAAAGTTGATGCGCGGTGTTGATTGCCGAGAGCGGCGAATAATCCCGGAAGTAAATCAGGAAGTAATAATAGCCGAGCAACATTCCCAAAGTCACGAGAAAAAATATCGTGACTTGTTTTTTATTTTTGGGCAACCACGCGAAAAATTTTTTCGAGTTGAAACTCAACAGACCGCCGAGCAAAAATATAAAGACGTAATGGAAAACGAAATAATTCAGTCGCCATGTGATGAACGCTTTCAAAATCGAATCGTCAGGGAGCGATTGCGAAAATTGATAAAGCCAAACGCTGTACGAGGAAAAATAATCGAATGCGACTTGCGCCAAAAAAATTGCCGCCAACCTTGTCGGGGTGAGCGTCCGAATTATTTTTATCCACAGCGGCATTAAAAGATAAAACCAAATTAAAATTACGATGAAGTAGAGTTGATATTTCGCCAGCCCGAAAAATAAAATGTAAACGAGTTGAAACGGATTCGGAATTGCGCCGCCGAAAAAAATTGCGTCGTGTACGAGGTAAAGCACCGACCAAGCGAGATAAGGATACAAAACCGCCTTGAACCTTCGCCGCAAAAAATCCGCGTAGTCGAACGGCGCGTAAGGATTCAGATTGTAAAAAAGTCCGAACGCGGAAATAAAAAAGAAAATCGGCACGCTGAACCGTGAAACAATTTCCAAGAGCGCGACCAAATGAATATTCGGTGTCGGGTTTGACAAATACTGCGAGCCGATATGTATCGCGACGACTCCGAGCATCGAAATGCCGCGAATATATTTTATCGAAGGCAGATAAGGTTTTTTATTTTTGGTTTTGTTTCTACTCATACTAAATCATGACATTTTAATCGGTAGGCGTAAAAGCCCTTCAACATTTCGAGTTTGTAATCCCAATCGGCAAAGTCTTTCCACATATACAATTTAGCGGGATTATCACAGCTCAAACGAATACTGTCTTTGACTTGCGAAATAATTTTGGTACAGCCGGAAATTATTGCATCGACAACCGGATATTTCAGCGTCAAAATTTTCGGCAATTCGCTCATCAAAAGTTGAAACTCCGGTATTGAAATTGCGCTGAAAAACAATTTATAAATCGCGACAAGAGAATCGTTTTCCAGAGCGTCGCAAATTTTTTCGTCAAGCATTTGTTTTTCTCTGAAAAAATTCGCCAAACTTCTGCACGTCAAAAAAGTTTCAATCTTGCCGACGGAAAAATCCGGCGGGGTATTTGAATTTCTCGCTTGAATCAAAGTTTGAATCACCGTGTCCAAAACTTTTTGATAATTCGGTTGCGTGTTGATGCCTGTACCCCCACCCATGCGGGCGGCACGATATTTCAAAGCGGAATCGTCGAAAACTTCGTTGTAAACCGAATCACTTTTTTCAAAACCTTCTTCAAGATTTTGGTACTGTATTTTTCCGAATGCCCCATCACCTTTGCTCTTCCTCAAAAGATATTCTTCCTTCGTCTTTAAGTGGTAATGGTTCATGACAATTTTATCGGCGATTTTGTAACCGATATCGGGAAATAAAATTTCGAGTGCATATTTGTTGATAAAATAAATATTCGAAAAACAAATCGGATAATGCGAGGTTTGAATATAATTTATTTTTCGCGGATTGGTAATGCTTTTCGCCGCGTCGAACATATTTTTTTGTCGCCGGGTGAATCGTTCCAAAACGCCTCGAGTGTAATCGGCTTTTTCCTCACCGTTCGAGCCGTACATAAACCATTGAGCTTCAAAACCGGCGGTATTGACTTTAAAGCCGGATAAAATTTCGTCGGCAATTTCCGAAAGACTCCGGTTACTCTTAGGCACAAAAAATTCGTCCGCGTCAACGAAAGCCATGTACCGGCAATAGAATCGAAATTTTTTTACCGCGTCGTTGTAAGCTTCCATTTGTTTTGCTTTGCCCGGATAAAAAATGTATGTGACGATATTTTTTTCGATGTACGGTTGCAAAATTTC
>CAJOFG010000031.1:0-1374 GCA_905233965.1 uncultured Selenomonadaceae bacterium | reverse complement strand
AGCAAATGATAATCGAGCCATTCTTTGATGTAGTGACCTTCGTCTTTCATAATCGCGACGAAAGCCAAGTCGTAGAGAAATAAATTTTTATCGACGTTCAAAATTTTTCACTCCGTTTCTTTCAATGCGGCAAAACTTTTCAACATTTCGAGTTTGTAATCCAATTCGGTAATTTTTCTCCAAACTTCCGGCAAATCCGCTCTGTCTTTCAAACCCTCCCGAAGTCCGATTTGAATTTGCGAAACAGTTTCAATGCACAAATCGACGAGTTCATTTACAACCGGATAAGGCAATTTCAAAATGTTCGGCATTTCGCTTATCAAAAGGTACAAGTCCGGCAAAAAATTTTTCGAGTAAAGAGATCGGCAGACGGCGTAAAGCGAAAGATTTTCCAAAACGTTGCCGGTTTCTTCGTCGATAAAATTTTTATCGCGCAAATACGCCGCCAAACTTCTGCACGTCAAAAAAGTTTCAATCTTGCCGGCGAAAAATTCTTGTGAAATATTTTTATCCCGGAGCGGAGATAAATTTTTACTCAACGCCCGGATACATTTACTCGGATTAAAATTTTCGTGACCGGCAGAAATTTTTTCGCGTTCGGTGCGATAATTCAAAATCGAATCGTCGAATACGTCATTGAAGTCATTATTTTTGAAATGCATTTCCAAATTGTCACGCAGTTCGACGACAACGGCGGAACCTTTTTGTTTACGCAGAAAATATTCTTCCTTCGACTTTGTGATGTAGTGATTGATGACAATTTTTTCTGAGATGTCATAAACCGAATTTTCAATCCCGGTGTCAACAAAATCAAAATTCGGAAAAAACATAGGGAAGTGCGGCGACCACATGAAATCAATTTTGCGCGGGTCGGTTATACTTTTTATGGAAACTTCCTGCTTGTTTTTTCTCCGGGTGAATCGTTCCAAAACGCCGCGAGTATAATCCGCTTTTTCCTCTCCGCTTGAGCCGTAAATAAACCAATGAGCGGCAAACCCTCCGATACTTTCCCGGAAGTCTGAAAAAATTTCGTCGGCGACTTCCGTAATGCTCCGGTTACTCTTCGGCAAAAAAAATTCGTCAGCGTCAACGAAAGCCATGTACCGACAGTAAAATCGAAAATTTTTCACCGCGTCGTTGTAAGCTTCCTGTTGTCTTGCTTTGCCCGGATAAAAAATGTATGTGACGATATTTTTTTCGATGTACGGTTGCAAAATTTCTTTCATGTCGTCTGTACTGTCGTTGTCGTAAATGTAAAAATGATTCACGCCGGCAAGCAAATGATAATCGAGCCATTCTTTGATGTAGTGACCTTCGTCTTTCATAATCGCGACGAAAGCCAAGTCGTAGAGAAATAAATTTTTATCGACGTTC
>CAJOFG010000030.1 GCA_905233965.1 uncultured Selenomonadaceae bacterium | reverse complement strand
ACTCCCCACGCATAAATGCGGGGGATTCCGCTATCAACAACCGATGCTTAAAAATTTAAGTCTTACTCGATCTCCTTCGAGGGTTGATGCCCCAACCCGAATTTTAAAATATTTTTTGCGGCATTAAAATCTCTGTCGTGTTTTTCGCCGCATTTCGGACAAATCCACTCTCGAATTTTTAAATCTTTTACTTCAGGATTCTTTTCTCCGCAATTTGAGCAAATTTGACTTGACGCAAAATATCTGTCGACTTCGATAATCTCAACTCCGAATTTCGTCGCTTGGTATTTCAAAATCTCTACAAACTCGCCGAATCCCAAGTCTGAAATTTTTTTGCCCCAAAGTCTTTGCATTGCCTTCAAATTCAAATCTTCGATAAAAATTTTCTCATACTCCAAACAAATTTTTCGCGCAAGTTTGAAATGAAAATCTTTTCTTTCGTCGGCAGATTTTTTATAAATTCTCGCCAAAAAAATTTTTGCTTTTCGTCGATTGTTTGAACCTTTTTTCTTGCGTGACAAATTTTTGCAAGCTTTCGCTATCAACTTTGAATTTTTCGCAAAAAACAATGGGCTTTCTATGTCTTTTCCGTCCGATGCCGTCAAAAATTTTTTCAATCCGAAATCATAACCGACGCTTTTACCTGTTCGCGTCATGACTTCAAAATCTTTTGCGTCCGTCACAAAATATACATAAAAATCTCCCAAATTGTCGCGTTTTATCGTCACCGTTTTTATTTTTCCCGATATTTTTCTCGATTGAAAATATTTATAAGCTTGTCCGTTTATCCGCAAAATTTTATTTTCCTCGTCAAGTTTCCACCCCGCTTGCTTTAACGTGAACGATTTATAATTTTTAACCTTTTTAAAATTCGGCGGTGAACATCTGATTTTTCTTTTGACGTTGCGGAAAAATAATTGAAACGCTCTGTCGATCCTGTCCGTTATGTCCTGAACCGCTTGCGAACCGATTTTTTTCAAGTACGAAAATTTTTCCGACTTTTTCAGCTTAACCAAATGTTTCTGCAAAAAATTTTTATTCAAATATTTGCCGAAGATTTTATAATATCTTTTGTGGAGGGCGATACAATGATTATAAATCAATCCCGAAGAATTGATTTGCTTATGGAGTTTTTCATTTTTGTCCGATTTATACAGCTTGAAACAAAAACTTTTCATTGTATTCACCTCCCGGATTTTATTTTAACAGCTGAAGTTTTACCTGGCAAGAAAAAAGCGACTTTCATCCCCACGTCTGAAGTCGGGGGCTTTTCGCCGCATTTCGGTAATGCATGAAATCAACCTCGTTCCTTTGAAATTAAATTTCTCGAATTTCCGATATGTCAATCGGAAATTTTCTCTTTGCACCGTCGAATTTTTCCGGTAAAATAATTTAAATTTTTACGCGGGGAGGTGTCTGCGGCGGAAATATCTTTTTGCCGCACTTTTATATGGCAGATTCCGATTTCAAAATCCCTACAGAATTCGACACGGAAATTTATCGAACGTTAAACGACATTGAAAGTATAATTTATTTCAAGTGGACTATCGGAACGGACACTTTGGAATTTGTTACTTCCGTGGATCATTCCGATTACAAATTGCCGCAGAAAGCTTCTCCGGCCTCGTCGGTTTTTTTCGGCGGCGACGTAATTCATGAAGAGGATCGCGGAAAGTTTGAAAGTTTCTTCGACGAAATGTTTTGGTTGCAGGGAACGACGAACGACTACAAATTTTTCAGCGAAAAAATTCGTCTGCTCGCAAAAGATGAACTAAGTTATTTGTGGGCTGAATTTCGTTTGCTCCTCTACTTCGACGAAAACGGACCGGTTATCGCGTTCGGGTGCATTTGCAATATAAACGTAAAACAACTTTGGCAAATGGAACTGCAACATTCCGCCGAACATGACGTGCTGACCGGATTTTTAAACAAGAACGCGACGCAAAGACATATCGACGAATACCTTGATTCGCTCTCCCCGTCAGATTTGCCGCCGGCTTTGGTTATAGTTGACGCTGACGGTTTTAAAGCGATTAATGATTCATTCGGGCATCTTTTCGGCGACGGAGTTTTAACCGACATCGGAATGGCATTGCGAACGGTTTTCCGGCAAAAAGATATTGTCGGGCGTATAGGCGGCGATGAATTTGTCGTACTCTTTTTGGAAATGCCTTCGCTGGACGTTTTGGAAAAGCGTTGCGAAGAGTTGCTGAAAAATTTGAACCGATCTTACGAGAGCAACAATATCAAATTGCCTTTCTCCGTCAGTATCGGAATTTCTCTTTACCCGGAGCACGGCACAACTTATCTGGAGCTTTTCAAAAAAGCCGACAGAGCTTTATACGAATCAAAGTCGCGGGGAAAAAATCAATATTCTTTCTACCGTTCAAGTTTGATAGGGCGTACTCTTTTCATCGACTCGGCGCGCGATCCGAAACACGCGGAAGACATTCGACAAAAAGCTTTTCAGGACAATATGCTGGAATTTATTTTGAATATGCTTTACGAAACGCAGAATCCGGACGTGACGATTTCGGTTTGTCTGGGAATGTTCGGCAAGCAGTTCAATCTTGACCGGGTTTGCGTGGACTCTTTCAACAAAAGCTCAAACCAATATGTCAATCGTTACGAGTGGCTGAGTCCGAAAGGCATTTCGATAGCGTCGGAGGAAAACGTAAATAAATTTCCTTTCCTCATCGACCGTCGCTGTTCGATAATTGCCGCCGGCTATCACCCTTCGCCTTACGGGGTTCTTTCCGTCTGCGAAAATACTTTTCAAGCTTATCCGGAAGATGCGGAAGTTTTTCAAACTCTCAATATCGGTTCGTTCGTGCACGCGCAAATTGCACACGGGCATGAAGTCGTCGGGAGCATCGGTTTTGAAAGTTCGCAAGCGTCCCGGAAATTTACGAAAGAGGAATTGACCAAGATAAGTATTTTTTCCGTCCTGCTCGGAAATATTTTGATGGACAAAAAGACCGACAGCATTTCCGAACGAATGAGCCGGCACCTCCAAAATATTTTGGATCATATGCAAGAATTTATTTACGTCGTCGATAAAGATACTTTCGAGCCGATTTTTTTCAACTCAACCATTCGGCAAACTTTGACGACTTCATCGACGGCGCAAACTTGTTACAAAAGATTTCACGAATCGGACGAGCCTTGCGAAGGTTGTCCGCTGTTCAAATTGTCGCGCGGCGGGAGCGAATATATCGACGTGGTTTTGGATAACTGGGGCGCGGAAACTTCCGCACGTGCATACAACATTCACTGGGAGGACGAAGGCGACAGACATTTGGCTTTGATAATTCAATCATCTTTCTGAAGGATTAAAAATGAAAAACGATTCAATAAAAATTGCCTGCGAAAATCGAAAGGCAAGGCACGATTATTTTATTCACGAAACTTACGAAGCGGGTATCGAACTCAAAGGGACGGAAGTAAAAAGTTTGCGCGCCGGGAAAGCGAATTTGCGCGACAGTTACGCCGAAATAAAAAACGGAGAAATTTTTGTCGAACATCTTCACATCAGCCCGTACGAGCAGGGAAATATTTTTAACCATGATCCTTTGCGTCGCCGCCGGCTTTTAATGCACAAAAAAGAAATTTTGAAACTTTTCGGCAAGACACGCGAAAAAGGTTTCACACTCATTCCGCTGAAAATTTATTTCAAAAAAGGTCGCGCAAAAATGGAATTGGCTCTCGCGTCCGGCAAACACAATTACGACAAACGCGCAGCCCTTGCCGAGAAAACAGCCAAGCGCGACATCGAACGCGCAATTCGTGACAAACAAAAATTTTAAAGCGTGTCGGTAAAAACGAACGTACGCAGATGAAAATTTTGGAACAGGCAGGAAAAAATTTGTCGTAAGCGAAATTTGTATGAGTAAAAAAATTTGGGAGTGAATTTTTATGGCCGACATAAATCATGACAGACAGGCTTATCAGGAACTCAAAAAAGCGGTGGATGAAATTGTCCGGGCAATAAACGTCGTTTACGAAACGGTTGAGCACGTCGCGAAAAGTGCAAGCGCACTTGCCGCCGCCGGAAACGAATCCGTAAAGCAGGCAAAAATTCTGCAGGAAAAAAATTCCGATACCGTTCGCGTCATCGACTTCATAACGAACATTGCCGGGCAAACAAATTTGCTCGGTCTTAACGCGGCGATTGAGGCGGCGCGTGCCGGCGAACAGGGACGCGGTTTTGCCGTCGTCGCGGAAGAAGTCCGCAAGCTTGCCGAACAGTCCCGCGAAGCAACCGAAAAAATTCAGCTGACTTTGAACGAAATGAATGATGCCGTCGAAGAAATTTCCAAGACAATCGAACACACCGGAGCGATAAGCGAGGAGCAGGAGGCATCGACCGCAGAAATTACCGCGAACCTTTCCCGCGCAAAAACGGCGGCAGACTCTTTGAAAAAATATATCGAAACTTTGAAATGATAAAGATGAAAAAAAAAGTTGCGGTTGCCATGAGCGGCGGTGTTGACAGTTCTGTTGCCGCCGCGCTTTTACTTTGCAAAGGCTTTGAGGTCGTCGGCGTGACTATGAAACTTCAAGACGAAGAGTCCGGCGCAATTTCCGACGCGAAAAAAGTTTGCGACATTCTCGGAATAAATCATTACGTTGCCGACTTTACAAAAATTTTTCGCGCGGAAGTCGAAGATTATTTCGTTGCGGAATATTTGCGCGGCAGGACTCCCAATCCATGCGTCCGGTGCAACAAGAAAATCAAATTCGGAAAACTTTTCGACTTCGCCGGAGAACTCGGCGCGGATTTTTTGGCAACCGGTCATTATGCCCGCGTCACGTTTGAAAACGGAAAGCACCGGTTGAAAAAGGCAACCGATTTAAAAAAAGATCAGTCGTATGTGCTTTACAATTTGACGGAGGAAAAACTTTCACGAATAATTTTGCCGCTCGGCGAAATGTCGAAAGATGAAATTCGCGCCCGTGCCGAAGAATTAAATTTGCCTGTCGCGAAGAAACCGGACAGTCAGGAAATTTGTTTCGTCCCGGACGACGATTACAAAAAATTTTTGTCGGTGCGTGATAAAAATTCCGGCGCACTTCAACCGGGAGAAATTACCGACGCGGACGGAAAAATTTTGGGTCACCACAACGGAACGGCGAATTACACAATCGGTCAGCGGAAAGGTTTGGGAATTGCCGCGCCGCAACCTTTGTATGTTCTTCGCTCCGACGTTAAAAATCGTCGCGTCATTGTCGGGAAGTCCGACGAACTTTTTTCAGACGAACTCGTTGCCGAAGATTTTCACAAGATACATGAGGACGAAATTTTTCCGGAAAAAATTTTCGCGAAAATTCGCTACGGTGTCCGCGTCAACGAATGTTCCGTCAAGCCGGAAGGAAAAAATATTCGCGTAAAATTTTTTGAACCTCAAAGAGCAATTACCGCCGGACAGTCCGTCGTTCTTTATGACGGCGATGAGGTTATCGGCGGAGGAATCATAATGTGATGTGAAAAAAAGGGAGATGCTTTAAATGGCTGTACACGTTATCAATGAGGCAAGACGCTGTCTTCAATGCAAAAAGCCCCTTTGCCAACTGAAGGGCTGCCCGATTAAAACGAATGTGCCGGAAATGATTCGCCTGTTCCTTGACGGAAAAACTCAAGAGGCGGGCAAAATGCTTTTTGAAAATAATCCGCTGTCAATCGTCTGCTCCCTCGTCTGCGATCATGAAAATCAGTGCGAAGGAAATTGCATACAGGGCAAGCGCAAGGAAGGCGCGGCAATTCAAATTCCGAACATCGAACATTACATTTCCGATTCTTACTTCGACAGAGCGATTATCGAACGGAAACCGGACACCGGAAAAAAAGTTGCGATAATCGGTTCCGGTCCGGCGGGAATTACAATCGCCGTGAAACTTGCCGCCTGCGGTCACCGAATTACAATTTTTGAACGTATGGACAAAATAGGCGGAATGATGCGCTACGGTATTCCGGCTTTCCGTTTGCCGCGAAAAATTATCGACCGTTACCAAGCCAAACTTCGCGAAATGGGAATACATTTTCGCCCGAACACGGCGATAGGCGGTACGATTCATCTGGACGATCTTTTTAAAGACGGTTACGACGCCGTATTTATCGGCACCGGCGTTTGGCGACCGCGCAGTACCGGTTGCAAAGGAGAGTCGCTGGGAAATGTTCATTACGCGATAGATTATTTGAGAAATCCGGAAGCTTACGAATTGGGCGATAACGTTGCGATTATCGGCGCGGGAAATTCCGCAATCGACGTTGCGCGAACCGTCGTGAGAATGGGCAGCCCGAACGTCACGCTTTACGCACGTCGTCAAAGAATTGCGGCAAGTCAGCGCGAGTTGGATTATGCGGCGGTTGACGGTATCGACATTCAACAGGGAATGGCGATAAAAGAATTTACGGAGCAAGGACCCGTTTTGACTCCGCGAATTTACGACGAGGAAGGAAATTTGATTCGCGAAGAGGAACCGGTTTTAATGCCCGCCGACAGCACGATTATTGCAATCAGTCAGGGTCCGAAAGACCGGATTGTCAGCACGACGCACGACTTGCAGGTTACCGACAGCGGACTTTTGGTCGTTGACGAGGACGGACGCACGACACGCGAAGGAGTTTTCTCCGGCGGTGACGTTGTTGCCGGTGCAAAAAATGTCGTGCTTGCCGTCACTTACTCACAGAGAGTAGCAAAAGCGATTGACGAATATCTGATGAGCAAATAATTTTTCAAAAAAAATATATCGGTGCGGCGCAGAATTTTTTTGTACGGAAGAAAAAATTCCGCGTCAATTTTTTTGCAGGAAAATTATATCGGCGGCGCGAAAAAAATTGTAAAGACACGTCCCGAAACGAGGAGGAAAAAAATAAATGTTCGATAAAAAATTTCGCCCCAGAAGATTGAGAATTTCGGAAAACATTCGCGCAATGGTTCGCGAAACAAATTTGAGCGTGAAAGATTTTGTTTACCCGATTTTCGTGGTACCGGGCGAAAACGTCAAAGAAGATATTCCGACCATGCCGGATTGTTTCCGCTACTCCGTCGATAACGCGGTTGAGGTTGCGAAAAAAATTTCCGCGCTCGGAATCCCGGCGATTGAAATTTTCGGTCTGCCGGAATACAAAGATGAAATCGGCTCAAGTGCTTGGGACATGAACAGCCCGGTTCAGCGCGCGATGACCGCGATAAAAAAAGCCGTGCCGGAACTCGTTATCGTCGGCGACGTTTGCCTTTGTCAGTACACAACGCACGGGCATTGCGGAAAACTTTCCGGGCATTACGTCGATAATGACGAAACTTTGAAACTCTTGCAAAAAGTTGCCGTAAGTCAAGCTGAGGCGGGCGCGGATATAATCGCTCCTTCCGATATGATGGACGGGAGAGTTGCGGCGATTCGTGACGCGCTGGACGAAAAAAATTTTTCCGGCGTTTCAATCATGAGTTACGCCGTCAAATATGCGTCCGGCTTTTACGGTCCTTTCCGGGATGCCGCGAACAGTGCGCCGCAATTCGGGGACAGGAAACAATATCAAATGGATCCGGCAAATGCCCGCGAAGCTTTGAAAGAAGTCGAACTCGATTTGGCGGAAGGCGCGGACATCATCATGATTAAACCGGCTCTGGCTTACCTCGATATCGTTTCGCAAGTCCGGCAAAAAATAAATCGTCCGGTTGCGGTCTACAACGTGAGCGGCGAATATGCGATGGTCAAGGCGGCGGGGAAACTCGGTTATATTGACGAAAAGAGAATTATTTTGGAAAGTTTGTTGTCGATGAAGAGAGCCGGCGCGGATATAATCATAACTTATCACGCGATCGATGCGGCGAATTATTTGAACGAATGAAGAGGTTTGACTTATGGAAAACATGGTAACGATTCTGACTTCGGCGGCATTGGCGGGCGGTGTTGTCTTACTGCTCGCACCGTTTTTCATTCCGCTGTTGCACAAATTGAAATTCGGGCAGAGTATCCGGACGGAAGGTCCCGCAAGTCACAAAGTCAAAAGCGGAACGCCGACGATGGGAGGAATTTTTTTAATCGCCGGAGTTGTCGCCGGAACTTTGTACGGCGCAAAATTCACTACGGAAATTTTTCTCGCGCTGTTCATCATGCTGGGACATTTCGCGCTGGGTTTCACGGACGATTATATTAAAGTCGTCAAGAAAAGAAATTTGGGATTGAAGGCGCGGCAAAAACTTTTGGGACAAATCATTATCGCGCTCGTCACGATGTTTATCGCGATTAACAGTTTGGGTTTGCCGCCGACTTTGCGAATCCCGATAACCGGAAGTGAAATCGAAATCGGATTCTTGTATTACGTTTTAATTTTCCTCGCGCTTGTCGGTGCGTCGAACGCCGTCAATTTGAC
>CAJOFG010000029.1:8493-12739 GCA_905233965.1 uncultured Selenomonadaceae bacterium | reverse complement strand
AACGTCCGGAGCGCGGAGACCGTACCGAAAGAAAAAATCGTGACAGCAGTCGCGAAGACGGAGGACGCACTCAAAATCGCAGTCGCAACCGCCGGAATAAAAATGCGGCGACGGCTGCAAAAAATCAGCAACAGCAGGCGCAGAATCAGAATCCCAATTACCGTGCGCCAAAAAATAAAAAGAAACCGCGTCCGCAACCGGCTCCGGTTCACAAAGTCGAAATTGCCCGCCCGACTCACATTAAAGTCGGCGAAAGTATTTTGGTTAAAGACCTTGCCAGCAAAATGAGTTGCACGGCGGCGGAAATTATCAAGAAACTTTTGATGATGGGCGTTATCGCCGGAATAAATCAGGAAGTCGATTTCGATACTGCCGCTCTCGTCGCGTCGGAGTTCGGAGTAACCGCCGAAGAGTTGCCGCCGGAAGTCGATCCGACTTTGATTCCGGAAATTGAGGACGATCCCAAGTCTTTGAAACCGCGTCCGCCGGTTGTCACCGTCATGGGTCACGTCGATCACGGAAAGACTTCACTGCTCGACGTTATCAGAAAATCTTCCGTCACGGCAACGGAGGCCGGCGGAATTACTCAGCACATCGGCGCGTACCAAGTCATGTGCAAAGGCAAAAAAATTGTATTCCTCGACACTCACGAAGCATTTACCGCAATGCGTGCGCGCGGAGCGCAAGTCACCGACATTGCAATTTTGGTTGTCGCGGCGGACGACGGAGTCATGCCGCAGACGGTTGAGGCGATTAACCATGCGAAGGCGGCGAAAGTTCCGATAATCGTCGCGATAAATAAAATCGACAAGCCCGGCGCAAATCCGGACAGAGTCAAACAGGAATTGATTGAACATGAGTTGGTGCCGGAAGAATACGGCGGCGACACAATCATGGTTCCCGTTTCAGCGAAAAAGCAAATCGGTATCAACGACCTTTTGGAAATGATTCTTCTTGTTGCGGAAGTTCAGGAGTTGAAAGCAAATCCGAATTGCGACGCACGCGGCGTAATTATCGAAGCGCAACTTGACAAAGGGCGCGGCTCGGTTGCAACCGTTCTGGTTCAGAAAGGTACTTTGCGAATAGGAGATCACATCGTCGTCGGTACGACTTTCGGAAGAGTTCGCGCAATGGTTAACGATCGCGGCGACAACGTGAAAAAAGCCGGTCCCAGCGTTCCGGTTGAAGTTCTCGGACTTAACGGAGTCCCGGCGGCGGGTGATATTTTGGCGGCTCTTGACGAAAAACTTGCCAAGTCGATTGCCGAACACCGGCTTGCAATTCAGCGCACGGAGCTTATCAAGTCCAAAAAAGTTTCGCTGGACGATTTGTTCAACCAAATTAAAGACGGCACGATTAAAGACCTTAACATCGTCATCAAAGCGGACGTTCAAGGTTCGGTTGAAGCACTTTCCGGTTCTCTCCTCGCGCTCAACGAAAAGAATGACGAAGTGCGCGTGACGATTGTCCATTCCGGCGTCGGCGCGGTCAACGAGTCGGACATTATGCTTGCCTCTGCCGCAAACGCTCTGATTCGCCCGGACAATAACGCCCGGAAAGTTGCCGACAGCGAAAATATCGACATCAGAACGTACCGGGTAATTTACGACGCGATCGGCGACGTTAAAGCGGCGATGAGCGGAATGTTGGCTCCGAAGTTTAAGGAAGTCATTCAGGGGCGCGTCGAGATTCGCAAAGTCATGAAATTTTCAAAAGCGTTGGTTGCCGGCTCATACGTTTTGGAAGGAAAAATTTTCAACAATTCCAAAATCCGGTTACTGCGCGACCACGTTGAAATTTTCGACGGCGAAATTGATTCTCTGCGCAGATTCAAAGATGAAGTTAAAGAAGTTGCCGCCGGCTACGAATGCGGAATTTCAATCGTCGATTTCCGCGACTTCAAAGAGGGCGACATTATCGAGGCTTACAAAATGGAAGAGATTGAAACTTCCATCGAAGACTGAAAATATTTTTCCATCCCCGAAAAGTTCGGATTCGTCCGGGCTTTATTTTTTTTGCAACGACAAAAAAACTCCGATGAAAAAAAATTCGTCGAAGTTTTTTTGTTGCATTTGGATTTCGGAGAAAAAAATTTTTTTATCGGAAAAATTCCGGGCGAATATTTTTTTCCGCGTCGAAATAAATTTTTTTGACTTCCTCAGAAATTTGCGTGACGTTTCGCGGCAGAAAATGAATGTTGTACCCCACGAAGTAAGGCGACGTTGCAAAGCGCGGCATCATCTTTGCGAAAATTTTTTCGTCGCGGCGGTAGAAAAAAATATTGTAACTGCGGCAATTTCTTTTGAAATGATTCGTCAGATAATGAGTGCCGACTTGCAAAAAATCGGAAAGTGCATCGACACTGCCGCCGGGTTCGAGTACGACGTTCAATTCGCCGAACCCGACGCGGGGACAAGTCGAAATATTTAATTCCGCTCCGTCTTTTTCGGCAATGACGATTCCGCGCAACTCTTCCGGGTCGAAAAGCAATTCGGATTTCAATTTCGGAAAGCCGACGAGTTGCATATGCGGGTGGCGAATCGTGCCGCCGGACATTGAGCCGTAATTTTTGAAAAATAAAACTTCCTCATACTTGCCGGAGTCCAAAAGTTTTTTCCAATGTTTCAAGCCCATGCGAATTACCCGGCGCATATGTTCCCGCGAATAATCCGGCATATCGCTTTCACACTCGCGCCCCTCAATCAGAACGAATTGATCCGCGCCCTCTATCACGTTGTATTTGTTTTTCAAAAAAATTATGTCGCCGTCCGTTTCGATTATGTCCCGCAAATTTTTAACGTCGCAAAAAGGACAGGCATTATCGGTGTTGATGATATTTTCCGGTTTTGTTTTGCCTATGTCCGTGTTGAATTTTATAAGATTTATATTCATGGTATCCCCCGAATTTTTTTTGCAAAATTTTTCTGTCCGGGCAATTATACCACTCCGGAAAATTTTTATACACAAAAAAGCACCCCGCCGATTGAAAAAAAATCGGGAGGTGTTTTTTTATGTTCGTACAAAAAATTTTTTCTTAAACGAGAACGCTGGAAAGTCTGACGAGTTCCGGGTCGAGCGGTTTTTTGTTGTTGACCGAATCGAAAAGATTTATACTTACGACTTTGCCTTCGTCGAAACCGAAAACGACATCCGAAACGCCGGAGATTAAAGCGAGAGCCGCACGTTCGCCGAGCATCGACGCTTTGATTCTGTCTTCGACAGTCGGAGAACCGCCGCGTTGAATGTGTCCGAGAATGGAAACGCGCGTATCAATTCCGGTTTTTTCCTGCACGACGTTTTTCAATCCGACACCGGAGCAGGCACCTTCCGCGACAACGATAATGCTGTATCGGCGACCCTGTTTGTAAGATTCGACAATCTCCCGGCAAATTTCGTCGAGATCGTATTTGACTTCCGGAACGATTACGTATTCCGCACCGCTTGCAACGCCGGCGATCATGGCGAGCCAGCCGGAAGTGTGACCCATAACTTCGACGACCATTATACGACGATGAGCGGAGGCAGTATCGCGAAGTTTGTTTATCGCATCGACAGCCGTATTTGCCGCCGTGTCACAGCCTATTGTGTAATCCGTTCCCCAAACGTCGTTGTCAATCGTGCCGGGAAGTCCTACAATCGGAATACCGCCCATTTTGGAGAGGAGCGAGCCGCCGGTCAAACTTCCGTCGCCGCCGATTATAACCAAACCTTCAATGCCGTGCTTTTTAAGATTTTCCAAACCTTTGCGACGACCTTCTTCGGTTTTAAATTCTTTGCAGCGTGCAGTTCCGAGGAAAGTTCCGCCGCGCTGAATCAAATCGCTGACACTTCGCGAACTCAATTCGACAATATCGTCCGCCAACATACCTTTGTAGCCGTTGTTTATGCCGAAAACTTTCACGCCTTCAAAAAGCGCGGTTCTGACTACGGCACGAGCCGCCGCATTCATTCCGGGACTGTCGCCGCCGCTTGTCATTACTGCTATTGCACCGGTAATCATAAATTCTTTCCTCCCCTGTCAATTTGCACACCTATCGCCTTATTTCAGATATTTTAAAATTTTTTGCGCGAATTGTAAAGTAATTTGTTTACGCCGGAATCAATCTTCCAAAAAATCCGCGAAAACGATATTGCCGAATTTCATGCCGCGCTCCGTCAAAAAAATTTTGTCGCCGGAAATTTTCAGCAAGCCGCGTTGCAAATTTTTTTCGATAACTTTTCCGTACACGTCGAAAATTTTCACGCC
>CAJOFG010000029.1:0-8385 GCA_905233965.1 uncultured Selenomonadaceae bacterium | reverse complement strand
TTTTGCCGGAAAAAATTTTTTTGATGTAAGTTTCGACGTTCAAAAAATTTGCCGTGCGAAAAAATCCGTCGTAACCGTGCGCGCCGGCTCCGAACCCGAAATATTTTCTCCCCGTCCAATAACCGATGTTGTGCCGGCTCTCGAATCCCGGCTTTGCAAAGTTGCTTATCTCGTAGCGGCGATAACCGGCGGCGGGCAAATTCTCCGTGATGAAATTGTACATTTTTTCATTCTCGTCCGCGTCCGGCAAATTTAATTTTCCTTCCCCGTCAAGTTGAAAAAATTTCGTGCCGGGTTCAACCTCCAACTCGTAAATCGAAATGTGTTGCACGTCGAAACTTTTTGCCCGTTCAACGTCGCGCACCACGTCCGAAAAATTTTCGTCCGGCAATGCATAAATCAAATCGGTGCTCACGTTGTCGAAAAATTTTTTCGCGTCCTCAATCGTCTTTGCCGCCGTCCGCGAATCGTGAATCCTGCCGATAATTTTCAAAAGCTTGTCGTCGAAACTTTGAACGCCGATACTCAGCCGGTTGAATCCCGTTTCGCGAAGTCCGCGCAGAAAAATTTCGTCAACAGTTCCGGGATTTATTTCAATCGTAATTTCCGGGTTCGGCGCGACACGAAAATTTTTTTGCACGGTCGAAAGAATTTTTTCCAAGCCGTTCAAAGTCAAAGTCGAGGGAGTGCCGCCGCCGAAATAAATCGTGGTAACAGTTTCGCCGGTTGCACGATTTTTTATTTCCCGGCTCAGCGCGTTGACGTAAGAAATTTTTTCGTCCTCGTCGGCGACTTTGGAATTGAACGCGCAATAATTGCACTTCCGAACGCAAAACGGAATGTGAATGTAAATCGAAGCAAAATTTTTATCCATGTTTAAATTATCGCACCGTTCAATATTTTTGTCACCGGATAAATTTTCCGGTACAATAGCCGGCGAAAATTTTTTTGGAACGGAGAATGTTTTTTGAAAAAGCTGATTATAAACGCCGACGATTTCGGGCGGCACGAACTCATTAACCGCGCTGTCGAAAAAGCTTTCAATACCGGCTGTCTTTGTTCGGCGACGATTATGCCGGGCGGCGCGGCGTTTGACGATGCAATTTCGACGGCGAAAAAAAATCCCGGCTTGGGAGTCGGAATACATTTCACTTTGGCGAACGGTTTCCCTGTTTTGCCGCCGGAAGAAATTCCTTCGCTCGTCACGTCGGAAGGAGTTTTCCCGGAAAATTACGTCGAATTTTTGAAACTGTATCTGCGCGGAAAAATTTCTTTGTCGGACATTCGCCGGGAGCTTGCCGCGCAACTGGAAAAAGTTTTGCGGACGGGCTTGGAGATAACGCACTTCGACAGCCATCAACATTTGCACCATGTACCCGGAATAATCGAAATAATTTTGGAGCTTGCGGAAGGTGCCGGGATAAAAAAAATGCGCCTGTCGCGAACAAAAATTTTCGACGGCGAAATTTCCGGATTATCTCAATTCGTCGGGCGGCTCGGCTTGAGTTCATTGGCAGAGTTCGCGAAACTGAAGGCGCGGAAAAAAAATTTCCTCATGCCGGATAATTTTTCCGGGATTGTCGCGGGTGAATCGGTGAGCGAAAAATTTTTGGAAAAACTCTTGTCCGATTTGCCGGAAGGCACGACGGAAGTAATGTTGCATCCGGGAACGGACAATAAAATTTTGCAAGACTTCTGCGGATGGCAACACGATTTCGAGGAGGAGTCGGCGGCTGTGACTTCGCCGAAAATTTTGCAACTGATTGACGAGAAAAAAATTTTTCCGGTGAGTTTCGGAGAGTTGGAGGAAAAATGAGGGGCGAAAAATTTTTTGAGTTCGTGCGCTTTTGCATTGTCGGCGGCGTTTCTCTGTTGTTCGACTGCGCGATACTTTTTGCGCTGACGGATTTTTGCGGCGTGCATTATCTTTATTCGGCGGGAATTTCTTTCACGGCGAGTGTAATTCTGAATTATTTTCTTTGCGTGAAGTACGTTTTCAAAAATGCGAAACGGCAGACCAAAAAGAGCGCGACGATTTTTATCGGGTCAAGCGTCGTCGGCTTGGGCTTGAATCAAATTTGTATGTGGTTCTTCGTCGAAATTGTCGGGCTGTATTACATGGCGGCGAAACTCGGCGCGACCGTGATTGTGACTTTGTGGAATTACGTCATGAAACGTAAAGCGGTTACCGGTTGAAAAAAATTCGGGCAAACTGAAAAGCCGTCGCACTTTGCAATGCGGCGACTTTTTTTTATTTTGTCCGATGAAAATTTTTAAACCGGTTCCGGATTTGAATTTCCGGAATCGAAGATTGAATCGGAAATTTTTTCTTCAACTTTTTTTACCAAGTCAATCGGTTTTTCCGGCGGATCGTTTTTCGTCAAGTCTGTCGGCGGTTTCGGCTCGTCTTCGGTTTTGCCGAAAACCATTTCCTTGAGCTCGGCGGCAGTCAAAGTTTCTTTGTCCATCAGTGCTTGCGCGATTAACTCCAGCTTGTCGCGGTGCTCGTTGATGATGACTTTGCAAGCCTCGTAAGCCTCCTCCATGTACTTTTGGACTTCTTTGTCAATTTCGCCGGCGACTTCTTCGGAATAATTTCGCTGAGTCTGCCCCAAAAATTGTTGCGTTTGATCCGCGCCGTAAGCAACCGGTCCCAAAACGTCGCTCATGCCGTACTGCATAATCATGGAGCGGACAATCCGGCTTGCCTGTTGAATGTCTTGGGATGCGCCGGTGGAAATTTCGTTGAGAACAATTTCTTCGGCAACACGTCCGCCCATCGAAACTTTCAAGCGATCGATAAGTTCGGAGCGCGTCGCATAACTTCTGTCCTCTTTCGGCAACATCAAAGTGTATCCGCCGGCACGTCCTCTGGGAATAATCGTAACCTTGTGAACCGGATCGGCGTGTTTCAACATCATTCCGACGAGAGCGTGACCGCCTTCGTGATAAGCCGTCAATTTCTTTTCGTCCTCACTCATCACTTTGGATTTTCTTTCCGGTCCCGCCATAACGCGTTCGATTGACTCTTCCAACTCCGTCATTCCTATTTCGCGCTTATCTCTGCGCGCCGCGAGAAGTGCCGCTTCGTTGACGAGGTTTGCCAAGTCCGCGCCGGTGAATCCCGGAGTTCTTCGCGCCAAAACGTCGGTATCGACATCTTTGGCAAGCGGTTTTCCTTTTGAATGGACTTTGAGAATTTCGACGCGCCCTTTCACGTCCGGCTTATCGACGACAATTTGTCTGTCGAATCTTCCCGGTCGGAGAAGTGCATGATCCAAAATGTCCGGTCTGTTCGTCGCCGCGATGATGATTATTCCTTCGTTCGGAGCGAACCCGTCCATTTCGACGAGCAACTGATTTAAAGTTTGTTCGCGTTCGTCATGCCCGCCGCTTAATCCGGCTCCGCGCTGACGACCGACCGCATCAATTTCGTCGATAAAAACGATGCACGGTGAATTTTTTTTCGCCTGAGCGAACAGATCACGGACACGCGACGCACCGACACCGACGAACATTTCAACGAAGTCCGAACCGCTTATCGAGAAAAATACAACGCCCGCCTCACCTGCAACGGCTTTTGCCAAAAGAGTTTTACCCGTTCCCGGAGGACCGAAAAGCAAAACGCCTTTCGGAATTCTTGCGCCGAGTTCGTTAAACTTTTTCGGGTGTTTCAAAAATTCGACGACTTCCTCCAATTCTTCTTTCGCTTCGTCCGCGCCGGCAACGTCGTTGAAAGTTACTTTGACTTTGTCGTTTCCGGAAAGTCTTGCGCGACTTTTTCCGAACGACATTACTTTACTGCCGGAGCCGTGCGTCTGATTCATGATGAAGAACCACACGCCGATTAAAATTAAAATCGGGAGGAATGAGGAAAGGAGCGTCATCCACCAGGGCGGCTCTTTCGGATTTTGCGCGGTTATTTCAACGCCTTTCGACTCCAATTTTCCGACGAGAGTTTCATCTCCCACCGGAACATCCGGCGCAATCGACGTAAATTCTCCGCCGTCTTTCTTCGTTGCCTTTATGGAATTTTTTGTCAGAACGACTTTGGAAACTTCGCCGGACTCCACGCGAGTGAGAAATTGCGAATAACTCACTTCTTCAACCTGCTGAGGTTTAATCGAAAAATAATCGTAAGCCGTTATCGCGATGAATATAACCAACAAATAAAATCCGACGTTGCGGAAAAAACTGTTCAATCAAAAACGCTCCTTCTCTGCAAGATTTTTTTAAAATCTTATTTCGCATAAACGCTGCGTTTCAAAACTCCGAGATACGGCAAATTTCTGTAATGTTGCGCGAAATCCAAACCGTAACCGACAATAAATTCGTCGGGGACTTCAAAGCCGCAGTAATCGATGTTGACTTCAACTTTCCGGCGCGAAGGTTTATTCAAGAGCGTGCAAATTTTTACACTTGCCGCGCCCTTGTCTTTGAAATAATCAAGCAAATAATTCATGGTGGTGCCGGAATCGACAATGTCCTCAATCAGGAGAATGTCGCGACCTTTCGGATCGTTATCCAAATTTTTCAAGATGTTTACCTTGCCGCTTGTGTGAGTGTTTGCGTCGTAGCTGGAGGCAATCATGAAATCGAAGTGGACGGGAACGGTAATGTTCCTTACGATGTCGGTGTAGAACATGACCGCGCCGTTGAGAATACCGACAGCCAAAAGCGGTTTCTTGATGTCTTTGTAATCTTCATTGATTTTTGCGGTAATTTCTTTGACACGCTCGGCGATTTGCTCTTTGTTGTACAACACGCGGTCGATGAAATCTTCTTTGGTTTTCAACTTAACCAACCCCTTCTCTGACGTTTGATTAAAATTACTCGTGACGGTCAACTTTCCGCGCCGAAGATTTATGCGGAGTTTGTGCGGAAGTTCCGCGCCCGATAAATTGTAAGTCAATACTTTTTTCACCGTTTCAAAATGTTTGAAGGCGAAATCTTTATTTGTCCCGGCTGTTTCGGCGACGAATTTTTTTGCCGCCGCCCTTTGAAGTGCCGGGTGAAGTTGCAAAAAATTTTTTTGTAAAAGTTCCGGTTCGCCGGTATCGGAATTTTTTTTCACGAGCGAAGGATATATTTTTTCGACTTGCGAATTTATGAAGTCCGTTTCTTCGCCGGAAATTTCGCCGAGCCTGCAAAGCGTTTCGACAATGTTCGGATTGAATTTTGCCAACTCCGGCAAAAGTTCCAGCCGGATTTTATTTCGCGTCGCGTCGGTTTCAAAATTTGTTTCGTCAATGCGCGGCGTTAAATTTCTTTCCCGACAATAATTTTCGAGTTCGGATTTTTTGAACCGGAGCAACGGACGAATCAGCAAACCGTAATCTGCGGAAAAATTTTTTAATCGAATCGCCGCAAGACCCGATAAACCGGAGCCGCGCAAAATTCGCATTAAAACCGTTTCCGCAAAATCGTCCGCGTGATGAGCCGTTGCAATCGCGTCGAAATTTTCACTGCGACGAACGTCGGACAAAAAGTCGTAGCGAAGAATCCTTGCCGCCGTTTCAATCGAAATTTTATTTTCCGCCGCGAAAGTTTTCACGTCGCCGCGCCGGGAAAAAAAATTTACGCCGGCACTTTCCGCGAAACTTTTTACAAACTCCGCATCGTCGCCGGAATTTTTTCTCAGCCCGTGATCGTAATGCGCGATACAAATTTCAAGCCGGAATCTTTGCCGCGCCCGGAGAATCAAATCGGCAAGCGCGAGAGAGTCCGCACCGCCGGACACCGCGACGACAATTTTTTGAACGTCGAAAATTTTTTCCGCCCGGCAAAATTCGATAAACCTTTTCAGCAAGGTTTAAACCGAACGACGCGAACCGCGTCCCCCGCGTTTGGAATCGGTCTTGCGTTTCAAGTCGGTAAGTCGCTCGTCGCTGTCGCGGAGAAATTTTGAAAGTTTATCCTCGAACGCGGCGGAAACTTGACGATTCGGTCTGCCGTTCCGGAAATTCGGTTTAGCCGGTTGAAAATTTTTTTCCGTTTGAGTCGGCGGTTTCATCTTCTTCAATGACAGCGCAATTTTTCCGTTTTGGTCAATGCTGATAACTTTTGCCGTAACCGTTTCGCCTTTTGTGAGAAATTCGCTTACATCGCTGACGTATTCGTCGGCAACTTCGGAAATGTGAATCAATCCGCTTTGCCCGTCCTCAAGTTCCACAAAGGCACCGAAATTTGTAATGCGCGTAACTTTTCCTTCAACAACGCTGCCCAACTCCATTAAAAATTGTCCTCCTCGAAAAAAAATATTTACCCGGAAAAATCAACGCGCCGGCTGATAAGGCAACTCGCCGGCTTTGGCAAGTCCCAAATCTTCACGCGCCAATCTTTCGATATTGTTTAAATCCTGCAGTTCGTCCAACTGCTTGCGTAATTTTTCGTTTTCGCTTTTCGCCGTTTCCAATCTTTTGTCGGCAACGTGTTGGCTCTCGCTGACGTGCGTCAAATGCACCTGTTGAGAAATCAGAACCGTCGCGAAGTAAGCGACAACGACGAACATTATCAGCGCGAACCAGTTAAATCCTTTTTTCTCTTTCACCCGATCACCTCCAAAAAAATTATTGTAATAATACCAATTCAGGCATAAATTATCAAGAGTATTTGTTTGAAGTGTCCGGTTGCGTGAAAATTATCTGTCCGACCATTGAAAATAATCCGTGCCGACAATTTTGCGGAAAACCGATTTGCAATGCGGACAGTTGAAATGATCCATCGTGTTGCTGAAATCCGGGCGACCGTTCACGATTTGCACCGGACCGGCTTCAACGAAATCCATTCTTTCACCGCAACGCGGGCAGGGACATTTTCCGTCCGCCTCGCGTTTCAAAATTGTCGGAGGAATATCGCCGGTTGCAATGACACGCGGTGCAGATTTTTTTTCGTTCTCCGGCAAATTAAATTTGTTGAAGTAGCCGGAACCCAAAAGTTCGCGATAAAAAACGCCGCACCGATCGCAAATATGGCGAGGCAGCGTTGCGTCCATATCAACTTTTCCGTCTTTGACGACAACGGGTCCGCCTTCGACGTATCGCAAAACTTGACCGCAAGTCGGGCAAATAAGTTTTTTGTCTGAAGTTTTCTTGAGTTGAATCAAAGACATAAAAAATCACCACAAAATCAAAATGCCGATTTAATCCGGAAATAACCCGGTCAAAAAATCTATTTCAACAAACAATATAAATTTCCTGCCGACCGGTAAATTTTTCGACGACGGGGCACAAAAAAAAGCGCGATTAAAATTTTCGCGCTCAAAAAAATTTTTTTTCGTCACAAAATTTTCGACAAAAATAATTTCGTTCGTTCCTCTTTGGGATTTTCAAAAATTTCTTTCGGTTTCCCGTCCTCGACGATGTAACCGCCGTCAACGAAAATTAACCGCGTTCCGACTTCCCGCGCAAATCCCATTTCATGAGTTACGATGACCATTGTCATTCCGCTTTCGGCAAGTCGTTTCATAACGTCCAAAACTTCGCCGACCATTTCCGGATCTAACGCGCTTGTCGGTTCGTCGAACAACATGACTTTCGGTTTCATCGCCAAGGCGCGGGCTATTGCAACTCTTTGACGTTGTCCGCCGGAAAGTTGATTCGGGAAAGCGTTTGCTTTGTCACCGAGTCCGACTCTGTCCAAAAGCTCCTGTCCGGTCATTTCCGCTTGCGACTTTTCCATTTTGCGAACTTTAATCGGTGCAAGCGTGATGTTGTCCATAACGCTCATGTGCGGGAAGAGGTTGAAGTTTTGAAAAACCATTCCGACTTCTTCGCGGACGCGGGTAATGTTTTCGTCGCCGGACAAAGTTATTCCGTCAACGGTAACCGTTCCTTCCGTCGGCTCTTCCAAAAAATTTATGCAACGGAGCAAAGTGGACTTGCCGGAGCCGGAAGGACCTATTATCACGACGACTTCGCGCTCGTCAATGTTGAGGTCGATGCCTTTCAAAACTTCCAAGTCGTCGAAGGATTTTTTTAAATTTTTTATCTCAATCAAAATTTTTATCTCCTTGCCCGGAATCCGTATTTGAATCGCGGCTTGTTTAAAATTTCGCCCAAAATTATTGCGTTGACAATTTCGGGACTTGTGAGAGCCGGAGAATTTTTTTCCGGACGTTCGATTTTTTCGACGGGTTCAATTTTCAATTCGGGAGAAATTTTTTCGTCGGCTTGTTTCAAAATTTTTTTCTGCCGTTGAAATTCTTCCAAATCAATTTCTTGAACTTCAGCCGACTCCGTTGTATCCGGCAATAAAATTTGTAAATCTTCGTTCGGAAAATTCGGGTCGTTCGCCAAAGTCGGAATTTCAAAATCCGGAGATTTATTTTCGGGTTCCGGTTCCGGAAATTTCGGCTGACGCTTTTTTTTCGGATCCTCCAAAACT
>CAJOFG010000028.1:13965-15187 GCA_905233965.1 uncultured Selenomonadaceae bacterium | reverse complement strand
CAGTTTAAGTTTCTGAACAAAAAAATTTCAGGAATTTTGACGGTCATTCCGGACGAAGTTCATTATTTCGATGATGAAGTCGTCAATTACAATTTAAAACCGTCGAAGATCAAAAAGCTGAAAAAGCAAATGGGATTCTACCGGCACAGGATATTCACACGGGGGGGGGTGACAATATCGGAATTGGCGACGTTCGGGATTAAAAAAATTCTGAACGCCGGTTTGATAAACGAAAATGAAATCGGTGCTTTGGTCGTCGTGACCCAAACACCGGATTATTTTGCTCCCCCGACTTCAAATATTGTACAAGGTCGCTTGAATTTGCCTCAAGATGTTTATTGCCTCGACATAGGCGCGGGTTGCAGCGGATATGTCACCGGATTGATTCAAGCCTTCCAACTTTCGGAACACATGAGTGACAAAAAAGTTTTGCTCGTCGCCGGAGATATTTTGACGTTTAAACATGATCGAAGAGATCAGCATTATTCCGCAACCGGAGATGCCGTTTCAATTTCGGTTGTCGAAAATTCTTCGGAATTTGACGAACCGATTTTTGCCGAAGCGTTAATGGACGGCACGAGATATGATGTACTCAGATCTCCGAAGGGCAGCTTGGAAGTTTTATATCCGTCAAATTATGACAAATATCCTGTTGAAGATAAATTTGATTTTATGGACGGAGCGGCAGTTTCTTATTTTGTCTTGTATGAAGTTCCCCCGCTCGTTGAAAAAGTTTTGTGTACCGCCGGGAAAAATAAAGACGAAATTGATTATCTGCTCTGTCATCAGCCGAATAAATTTTTGGTAGATATTTTGGCGGATGCTTTGAAAATTCCGTGCGAAAAAGTGCCGGACAATGTCGTTTCAAATTTCGGCAATTCCGCGTCGGCAACAATTCCGATAAATATTTGTTTTAATCTCACACCGGATATTTTTGAAAAAACTTTTGACGTTTGTCTTGCGGGGTTCGGTGTCGGATTGAGTTGGGCGGCAATGACGATGAAGTTGGGCAAATTAAATTTCTGCGAATTTGCGGAGTATTCATTTTCGGAGGGAGAATCAAACCGTGACTAAAGAAAAATTTAAAGAACAATTTGACTATATTTTGGACAGTGAAGATTACGATTTTGAAACGAAATTGAGCGACATTGAAGAGTGGGACTCGTTGGCAAAAGTAAGTTACATCGCTTTGGCGAGAATGGACGGAAAGGTCGTTTCCGCC
>CAJOFG010000028.1:2943-13955 GCA_905233965.1 uncultured Selenomonadaceae bacterium | reverse complement strand
GAACTTTATAATTTTGTGGAAAATTAACGGTGATAAAATGAGTGAAGTAAATTTTGATTTTACCGGAAAAAATTTTTTGGTCGTCGGCGCATCTTCCGGCATGGGCAGGCAAACCGCTCTCGAATTGGCGGCGGCAAATGCTCATGTACTTGCAGTTGCGCGGAATGAAGAACGCTTGAACAAACTTCGCGAAAAATTCCCGGATTTGATTGAGTTCGCAATTTTGGACGTGACGAAGGCGACCGGCGAAGAGTGGGAAAAAGTTCTCGGCGAATTTGTTCAACGGCACGGAAAAATTTCCGGCGAAGTTTATACGGCCGGCACGGATATGAGAACGCCGTTAAGATTTTTTGATGAATCCGGCGCAAGAAATGTAATGGAAACCGGTTTTTGGGGCGCGATAAAAAGTTTGCAGACGGCGACGCGAAAAAAATTTGCAAATCCCGGTTCGTCGTATGTAATTTTCCGGGCATTCGTCACCGAGCGGTTTAGCCGTTTATGCGGCGACAAAAGCCGCCGTGAGAATTGCGGCAAAGTCTTTCGTTCATGATCTGGCAAAAAATTTTCACCGGATAAATACCGTCAGTCCGGGTCGAGTAAAAACCGAAATGACGGACAACGATGAATTGCTTTACTTAAAGGAAGTGGAATCGAAACACTTACTCGGAGTTTGCAATCCGGACGACGTGACCGGTGCGGTTTTGTTTTTGCTCAGTGACAGAGCGAAAAAAATTACCGGCTCGGACTTCATAATCGACAGCGGCTACACTTCGTCAGCTTTTTAAAAAAAATTTCCGGCGTACCGATAAAATTTGTCGGTGCGTTTTTTATTTTCCCGGCAAAATAAAAAGACTCCGTTAAAAAAACGAAGTCGCGCCGAAAAAAATCCGGCAATTTGAAATGTATGAGCAATGTCTCCTTGTGATACCTCACAGGGAAAAGGCAAATCCAAAAATTGAAAACGTCCCGCAATTCAACGAACGAATACGGGACGCAAAATTAAAAAATCCGGCAAAAAACCGGAAATTCCGAATCAAAATTCGTGAATCCCCATCCCCGTCACTCGCAGGTTTGAAAAAAATTTTTCTCGTCAAAAAAATTTTCTTCGGCGGTGATTGTCAATCAAGCAGTTCTCCCGACTTCGGATCTTGGTTTGTTTGCGCCTTCCCAAAGAAATTTTCTTCAGTGACATAACTTTTGCAAACGCACTCCCCGCTACGGTGGCGTGACCGTTCCGGCATTTGACCGGATTCTCTATCAAGTCTTGCGACACTTGATCCAATCGTTATTCAATTTGACGAAATATTACACCGGCGATTTAAGATTGTCAAATAAAATTCTCACACGCAAAAAAATTTTCCGGGTTGCGGTTCGGAAATTTTTTTTTTGCACTTCGTCACGGAAAAGTTATTTCGGTGAATATTGACTTTTTTATCTCATTGTTTCATAATTTTGCATAATAAAGGAGCTGTTCTGTCATGACACAATTTGATAAGCGCAACATCAGCATGATGATGGATTTCTACGAAATGACGATGGCCAACGGATATTTTGAGAGCGGCGGGACGAACACCAAAGTTGCTTTCGACGTTTTTTATCGTCGCAACCCGGATCAAGGCGGCTTTGCAATTTTTGCCGGACTTGAACAAATTATCGAGTACGTTGAAAATATGCACTTCGACGAGGACGACATAAACTATTTTCGCGAACAAAATATTTTCGACGAAGGATTTTTAAATTACCTCAAAGATTTTAAATTTCACGGCGACATTTACGCTTTCCCGGAAGGAACGATAATGTACCCGAACGAACCGATTATGACTGTCGTCGCGGATTTGATTGACGCGCAACTTATCGAAACGGCGATTTTGGCGCAGATAAATCATCAATCTTTAATCGCGACAAAAGCCCGGCGAATTGTTCGTGCGGCGGAAGGGAGATTCGTTTCCGACTTCGGAGCACGGAGAGCGCACAACATGGACGCGGCGATTTACGGATCGCGTGCGGCATTTATCGGAGGAGTTCACGGCACGGCAACCGTTTCCGCCGGAAAAATGTTCGGCATACCGGTGAACGGCACGATGGCTCACAGTTGGATAATGTACTTCAGCAACGAGTTCGAAGCGTTCAAACGTTACGCGGAAGTTTATCCGGAGTCGGCAACTTTGCTTGTCGATACTTATGACGTAATTCACAGCGGGATTCCGAATGCAATTCGCGTGGCGAAAGAAATTTGCGAGCCGGCCGGTCACCGCTTGAAAGGTATCCGGATTGATTCCGGCGACCTTGCTTATCTTTCCAAACGTGTCCGGAAAATGTTGGACGATGCCGGGTTGAACGATTGCAAAATTGTCGTGTCGAACAGCTTGGACGAATTTACGATAACTTCACTTTTGAAACAGGGCGCGGCGATTGACAGTTTCGGCGTGGGCGAAAGATTGATAACCGCAAAGTCCGAACCGGTTTTCGGCGCGGTTTACAAAATTGTTGCCGTCGAGGAGAACGGAATTTTTTCTCCGCGAATAAAAGTAAGCGAGAACGTGGAAAAAATTACAAATCCCGGACTGAAAGACGTTTACCGGATTTACGACGCGGACGGTCACGCAGTCGCCGACGTTATCGCGATGCCGAACGAAAAACCGGATATGGCGAAACCGTTCAGGTATATCGACCCGGTTAAGCCTTGGAAACAAAGATCTTTCACGAATTGCACGGCGAAAAAACTTTTGAAACTCTACGTCAAAGACGGAAAGCGGACGGAAAATTTGCCGACGTTAAACGAAATTCGGGAGTACGTCAAAAATCAGTTGGCGAACGAAGTTTGGGAAGAGGAACAGCGTTTTGAAAATCCTCACCGGCATTATTTGGACATGACACCGAATTATTACGAAATGAAAATGAATTTGCTTTACGAAACGCGCTCCAAAACGAGCAACTGAATTTGAGGGCGGTCGTTTGAAAAAATTATTGTTCTGTGCCAAAAATGTCAGCGATTACGTTCAGCCGGTCATGTCGAAAAATAATCCGAATATGCCGGTGCTGAATGTTCAAGATTCGATTCACTCTCCGATGATTCAAAAAATTTTGTCGAAAGCCGTCGAAACTTACCCGGACTTTGAAAAAATTTCCGATTCGCCGCTGAGTTGCGAAACGGAAATTCCCGGCTTGAAGTTGGATTTTAATTTCGGTCTGCGTCTGGAAATTCCGACGGGAAATTATCGCGTGAAAATTTCGGACTTCGACAGCGGCATGATTTTTTTCGACGAAGAAATTTCCGATACGAGATTGATTTCGACGGAAAAATATTTCATACATTGGCAGATTGAAATTTTCCTTGACGGCGAAAATATTTTTTCTCACCACCTCGACTTGACGGAAAAGCCGGTTCTCGTCGTCTTTCCGAAAGTTTTGCGGCTCGGCGATACGATTTCAATGTTGCCTTACGTTTCGGAGATGAAAAGATTTTATCGGTGCGACGCGTCGATGATTCTTCCGGAATATCTTCGCGAATTTGCAACGGTGCTTTGTCCGGAAATTCCGCAAGTCGATGAAGTAACTTCGGATTATTACGCAACTTTTTATCCGGGCGTTTCGTCGTCGGATTTGCCGGTTTTGCCGGAAGACATTCGCGCTTACCCGTTCGGACGACTTGCCGGAAAAATTTTCGGATTCTCTCACGTTGCCCCGAAAAATTTTTTTCAACCGACTTTGCCGCCGGTCACTAACGATCCTTACGTTTGTATCGCGGTGCAAGCGTCCGGGAACCGGAAGGGTTGGTTATGGCCGGGCGGTTGGGATATTGTCGTCGATTACTTGAAAAATTTGGGCTACAGAATTTTTTGTATCGACAAAGAAAAATCCGTCACCGATTCCGGAATGACGATTCGCAAGCCGGACGGCGCGGAAGATTTCACCGGTGACAGACCGATTGTCGAACGGGCGAACATGATTTATCACGCGGAATTTTTTATCGGACTCAGCAGCGGACTTGCTTGGGTTGCAAACGCCGTCAACAAACCGGCAGTTCTCATCTGCGGATTTTCGCGTGACTGGTCGGAATTTTACACCCCGTACCGCGTTGCAAATCGGCTTGTCTGCAACGGTTGCGTAAACGATTTGCGCGTAAATTTTTTTGAAAAAGTTTGTCCGTATCACGCCGGAACGTCGCGGGAAATGGAATGTCAGAAAAAAATTTCGCCGCGACAAGTGATAAACGCGATAGAAAATTTGATAACGTCGGAAAATTTGATTCCGCCGGTGATGAAAAATAATCTTGTTTAACTTAAGGAGAGATGGAAATTGAAATTGGAGGAAATAAAAAATTTCGGGATAATCGGTCTGCCGATAAATCATTCTCTTTCGCCGAAAATGTACATGGCGGCTTTTCACGCATCGGGATTTATACGTTACAATTACATCGCGATCCCGGTAAAAGTCGGCGGACTCATGCCGGCGGTTGAAGGTTTGAAAGGTCTGGATTTTCGCGGATTCAACGTGACGATTCCTCACAAGACGACGATCTTAAATTATTTGGACGCG
Organism: uncultured Selenomonadaceae bacterium; assembly: GCA_905233965.1. GTDB lineage: Bacteria > Bacillota > Negativicutes > Selenomonadales > Selenomonadaceae > Quinella. The sequence continues at coordinate 9,416 of CAJOFG010000028.1, read as the reverse complement.
ACGGATCCGGACGCGCAAATTATCGGCGCGGTAAATACAGTCGTGAATTACGGCGGAATGTTGACGGGTTACAACACGGACGTTACCGGATTTCTCGCCTCGCTCACCGAAGCAAATTTTTTGCCGGAAGATTCAAACGCCGTGATTCTCGGCGCGGGCGGTGCGGCGCGTGCGGTTCTCTGGGGACTTTGCAAACGTAAAGCCGGATTTATCACAATCGGTGCGCGAAATGAAGTTAAGGCGCAAAAACTTGCCGGCGATTTCAAAAATTATGCGGAAGTCGAAGGAATGGATTGGTCGTCGGAAATGTTTCAAGAAATTTTGCAGACGGCGGACATTTTGATAAACACGACTCCGCTCGGAATGTATCCGAACATCGACGCGATGCCGCCGATCGATTTGAAACTTTTGCCGGAAGGCGCGCTCGTCTACGACATAGTTTACAATCCGGAGAAAACAAAACTCCTCAAGACAGCCGAAGAACTCGGTTATCCGACTCTCAACGGTTTGACAATGCTTTTAAAACAGGGCGAAGAGGCTTACCGACTTTTCACCGGCAAATATCCTGACTTGGACATCATGCAAAGAGTTTTGGTGACTTCGTTGCAAGTCGAAAATTCTCAAACGGATTCGGAAAAAGAAGATTGACATAAAAAAATTTTTGCAATTATAATTCGACGCAAAAAAACTCCGACGAATTTTTTTCGCCGGAATTTTTTTTGTTTATGCGGGGAGAAAAATTTTTGTCCGATTAGGGTGTGTCGGTAAAGTAAGAATGTGCGACGTGACGTGGAATTTTTTCGTCCGACGAGGAAAAATTTCGCAGTAATATCGTACATATTTCAAGAAATTTTGACAAAGTCCGGACGGAAAAATAACCGTCATCGGCGTGCGTTCGTCTTTACCGACACGCCCTAATTTTCCTCATCGGCAAGGCGAAGAATTTTCAATTCGTCCGGATCGTTTTCGTTCGGCTTTGTGTGATGTTCGGCAATTATTTCCGATTCGCGAATCAGTCCGATTTTTTTCAACTTCGCCGCGCCGATTGCCGGATGATTTTTGTAAATGTAAAGCGCGTGATTTCCGGAGCGTTCGAGTTTGTCGGCGAGTGCGGGAAAAAATTTTGTAACAAGCACGGTGAAAATTTTTCCGGCGATACTCAAATCATTTTTGACGCGCCCGGCATCGTGGAGGAGAGCACATCGAATCATGAAATTTTTTTCGACGTGCGGATTTTCCGGCAAGAATTTTTCTTCGACCGTGTACGCCGTTCGCAGACAGTGAAATTGATCCGGTTTACTCATCGCGAAAAATAATTTTTGTTCTTCGCCGGACAAATGCGCCGAAATATATTTTTTGTCCTCCTCCGTCAAGTGCGCGGTGACTGCCCGGAAAAATTGTTTCGCCCGTTTAAAAATTTCGTTCATTCCAAATAAATCAGTTCCGCGTAACCTTTTTGCGTCCGGGAATTTTCCGCATCAATTTTTGTTTGCGGAGTCAAAGCAAGTTCAACAATTTTTCCGTCGGCGCGAAGGTCGGCGGCTTTTTTTATCGCGTCCTCAATTTTATTTTCGGCGTAACTCAAATAAATTTCCTTCGACAAAAAATTTTCCGAAATGCCGCAATGCTCACGCGCCGATAAAATTCTTTCGATACCGAGAGCAAAACCGGTTGCCGGGCAATCCGTGCCGAAGTCCTTCAGCATTTTGTCGTAACGCCCGCCGCCGGCGAGAGAGTAGCCGACACCCGGAGCGTACGCCTCAAAAACGGTACCGGTGTAATATTCAAAGTCGCGGACAATTCCCAAATCGAACACAATTTTTTCGGCGACTCCGTAAATTTTCAACAGCTTGTAAATTTCCCGGAGATTGTCCAGCGCATGAACGGATTTTTCATTCTTCGCATAATTGCCGGCGACTTCCAAAATTTCTTCGCCGCCCTGCAACGCCGGAATTTTTTTCAAAGCGTCCGCATCCGATTTTTCCAAATTCAAACCGTCGGCAATTTTTTCAAGTTCAACCGTGTCGTGTCGTTCGATGGCGGATTTAATTTTCGCACGAATTTCCGGCGGCAAATTGTTTTGTTCGGAAAGTCCGGTTGCGTATTCGACCTGCCCCAGACAAATTTTAAAATCTTCCAGTCCGGCAACCTGCAAACTTTTCGCCGTCAACGCGATAATTTCCGCGTCGGCAAAAGCGTTCGACACTCCGATGAGTTCCACGCCGGATTGATAAAATTCGCACTGTCTGCCCGGCTGATTCCGACGAAAACGAAAAACTCCGGCGTTGTAAGAAAGTTTCAACGGCAACGGCGAATCTTTCAGCCGACTGACCGCAAGTCTTGCCGCCGGCGTCGTCATTTCGTGATGAAGTGCCAAGGTTCGGTTGCTCAAGTCGAACATTTTAAATAAATCTTGCTCAACCGTCCCGGCGCCGGACGTGGTGAGTGTTTCCAAATATTCCATTGTCGGCGTTACAATTTCTTCGTAGCCGTAACTCGAAAAAAGTTTCGCCAGTCGATTCTCTATTTCTCTTTTCTCTGCCGCTTCTTTCGGCAAAAAATCTCGTGTTCCGTAAGGCGTTTCCAAAATTCCGGACATCGTTAAAACTCCTTTCAAATGTTGCGAAGTGCGATAAGCGCGGCAATTCGCCCGGTTTCCGGCAAATTATTTTTTTTCGCCGCACGATATGAAAAATACCAGCCCGATTTGCAACAGGTACATTCGCCGGCAACGTCGATATTTTCTTCCGGCACTCCCGCCGCGACAAGTTGAATTTTATTCGCCGTCTGCAGGTCGAGAAAAAATTTTCCGTCGCGCTCTTGAATAAGTTCGCCGAAATTATCCGGGAAATTTTTTTTGCACTCGTCGCGAATTTCATCGCCGACTTCGTAACAGCAAACGCCGATTGACGGAGCGATACCGACAAGACAATTTTTTCCGCGTGTCCCGAAATTTTCTTTCATCGCCGAAAAAGTTTTCGCGGCAATTTTTTGCATCGTACCCTTTCGCCCGGCGTGCGCAATTCCGACGGCAGAATTTTCCGTATCGACGAAGAGAACCGGCACGCAGTCCGCAAAGCAGAGCATGAGCGGCAAGTCCGGAACGTTCGTTATCAGCGCGTCGGTTTCTTTAATCGCGTCGTCGTAATTCAAACTTCCCGCGCCGCGATTTTCTTCGCCGACGACAAAAATTTTTTCCCCGTGAACCTGATTCGGCGTTACGATGTCTTTGACTTGATAACCGAGCGATTGAATAAATTTTTTCCGGTTTGTCAAAACGTCCTCCGGATTGTCGCCGACGTGCAAAGCCAAATTCAAACCGTCGTAAGGCGGCTTACTCACTCCGCCGAGCCGGGTTGAAATTGCATGAACGACCATATCTTCCGGGAAAGCGGAAAATTTCCCGTGCCACAAATTTTGTTCGTTTCTCCTCAAAAAGTAACTCATAAAAAAATTCTCCTTCGTAAAATTTTTTCCGGGAAATTATATCATTCCGGAGCCGGTTTATCGAAAAATTTTTCCAACGTGTCGAGTAACAAAATATTTTCCCGGCGCGAACGAATCGCCGAACGCAAAAATCTTTCGTCAAGTCCCGGAAAGTTGGCGCAACTCCGGAGCAAAATTTTTTCTTCCCGGAGTTTTCGCAAAACTTTTTCCGCAACGTCGCCGGAATTTAATTTCAGTAAAATAAAATTTACGTGCGGCTCAAAAAATTTTATGCCGGGTATTTTTTTCAGCCGTTCGACAAAATATTTTTTCTCCCCCTCCAAAAGGTTGCGCGTATCCTGCAAAAATTTTTCGTCGGACAGCGCGGCGACTCCGGCTTTCTGTGCCAAAAAATTTACGTTCCACACGTCTTTTGAAAAATTTAATCGTGCGGCAACTTTTTCGTCGGCAACCGCAAATCCCAAACGCAAACCGGGTATTGCGAAAATTTTCGTCAGCGAACGCACGACGGAAATTTTTTCCGAAACAAAATTCATCGCCGAAACTTCCGGCAAAAAATCCATGAACGCTTCGTCAAGCAGAACCGGCACGACTTCCGCAAGTTCCGGAATTTCTTCAAGCGAAATCAAATTCCCGGTCGGGTTGTTCGGTCTGCCGATTATGATTAAGTCCGCGCCCGCCGATTTTATTTGCCGGATAATTTTTTTTACGTCCGGGCGAAAATTTTCTTCCTCCCGCGTGAAAAAAAATTCGACTTCGCAACCGGCGGAGCGGGCGGCGCGTTCGTACTCCGAAAAGCACGGTACCGGAATCAAGTATTCGCGTACAAATAAAAAAATTCTGCCGCACCGTTCAGCAGAACCAAATTTTCCGGGCGCACGTCGTAACGATTGCAAATTGCACTTTTCAATTCGACTGCATCCGGATCGGGGTAGTTGACGATGCCGGCAAAATTTTTTTGTAAAGCAAGTCGAACGGAGTCCGGGAAACCGAGCGGATTTATATTCGCGCTGAAGTCGATAAAATTTTCCGTCGCGCCGGTTTCGTCGTAAACCCGTCCGCCGTGTTCATATTTTTCCAAAATTATTTTTCCTCATCGGGGTCTTCATAAAAAATCGGAGCGGAGTCGTCCAAAGCGATATTTTCAATCTCAACGTCCTCCTCGTCGTCCTCGTCCTTTATGAAATGTCCGTCGCCGACCATTTGCCAAGTTTCATTTGCCTGCGCGGAATTTTTCAGAACCAATTCGACATTTTTGGAATCGCTTGCGTAATAAAATTTTTCCGCATCTTCACGCGACAAACCGCTTTGAACTTTCCGGGAAATCAAACGCTCTTTCAAAAGCTCCGGGTCAGTCGTGACGAAAACCGTGTAATCAGCCAAAACTCTTATGTTCGTCCAGCGCGGATCTTTCAGCAACAAATAATTTCCTTCCAACAAAATTATATCGTCCTCGACACTCATCACGTTGTGAACGACATCATGAATCAATCTGTCGTAACCGTGCCAGTCCGTTCCTTCCTGCCGGACTTCGCGCAATTTCGTTTGCAAAGTGTCCGTGTCGAAAGTATCCGGCGCACCTTTAATGTCGTTGAGCAAAATTTCTTGGTCGCCGCGCTGAATCGTCGTGCGTTTCAAATATTCGGCGGGGTAATGGAATCCGTCAATGCCGAGCGCACGAATCGGGGTGAACTCCGGATTTTCGCGACTGTACTTTTCCAAAAACGTGAGGAGAGAAGTTTTTCCGGCTCCGGGAGGCGCGGCAAGGAATGCAACAATTTTTCTGTCGGTTATCTCGCGCAATTCGGCAAGCTTGAGCAAAAACGGCTTGAAAACTTTTTCGACGGTTTCCGCATTGAATCGCAACTCCTGCGGCAGACCGTTCACTTCGGTTTTAAAAATGAAATCTTTTTCCGTCATAAAATACCTCCAAATTTTTTTGAAATTATATTCGGTGACAAATTTTTTTGCAAGAAATTTATCATGCCGCCGGTTTTGTGATATACTTTCCGGGAAATTTCGGAAGGTGTATTTTATGTTAATGAATATTTTGGTTGCAATCGGCTTGGCGGTTTTGGTTGCGCTGTACAAATTTTTGCCCGACAAAAAAATTTTCGTCGGAGTCTGTCTTGCCGGGCTGACCGTGTTCGGGGTGTCGGCTTTCGTTCATCACATGAACGCGAAAACGGCTGAAGATATTCGCGAGCAACAAGCGCAAGTTTACAAAATGCGAATGGCGTTCGTCGCGTGGTATGCGAATTATCAAAAAGACATCGACCGGCTGGACAGGAATTGGCAACTTTACCACAGCATAATCGAAAATTTGAAGTCGGCTGAAGTTTATGAGTATTCGACTTACGAACAGCTGGACGAGTTGAGCCGGGATGCAATCGACGAACAAATTCACATTCACAATTTGCAGGTGCCGCCGGAATTGGACGCGGAGTCGGCTGAACTTTTGGAATCGGTTTTGCAAAAAACGCGCACATACTCCGACGCGCAGACGAAAGTTATCACGACGGTTAAGGACGCGGCGAACCCGGAGAGCGTGACGGACTTAAACGCACTCAACGCAAAAATTCGGGACGTGACACTTCGCGAATCGCCGGAAATACTTTTCACCGCGTCGGAAATTGCGGAAATTCGGGACAGGCTGACAATGAACGGGGAGCCGGAATGAAAAATTACAAAACTTTTGCGGCGGGAGAAATTTTTTCCGCAGAGTACGAAATTAAAAAATCGAAATTCATCGCGAACGTCCGGCAAGTTCCTTCTGAGGATGCGGCGCGGGAATTTGTGAAAACAATTTCCAAAAAATATTTTGATGCCCGGCATAATTGTTCGGCGTGGATTTTGGGCGAGAACGGCGACAAACAAAAATCGAATGACGACGGCGAACCCGGCGGGACGGCGGGCAACCCGATTTTGGAAACGATAAAGAAAAACGAATTGACTTTCGCCGCAGTTGTCGTGACGCGATATTTCGGCGGGATAAAGTTGGGAGCCGGCGGTTTGATTCGCGCTTA
>CAJOFG010000028.1:0-2859 GCA_905233965.1 uncultured Selenomonadaceae bacterium | reverse complement strand
AAAATTTTTTGCGGCAAAAAAAAATCACCGTCGCAAATTCGGAATACGCCGAAGATGTGACGCTGACAATTTTGGTTGAACCCGGTGAGGTTGAAAATATTTTGAACGAGTTGACGGAATTGACCGCCGCTAACTTTTTATTTGAGGAAGCGGGAGAGAATTTAATTCCCATCGAAGTCGGATAAAAAATTTTCGACGGCTGAATTTATAATTTCCGTGTCGAATGACCACATTTTATTTTTGAATTTCATTTTTTCCCGCGAATCTCCGCCGAATTTTTCCCGGCGGAATTTTTTTTCAAGCGCGATTGTTGCCGCCGTCAATTCGTGTTCGTCGGTGTCGTCCGGCACCAATTTTTTCACGAAGTCCGAATCGAATCCGCGCTGAATCAGTTTAACGCAAATTTGCCGGACACTCAGTTTCCCCGCCGAGTAAAAATTTTCAAACTGTCGCCGGCAAGTTTCTTCGTCGTTGATGTAATTATATTTTTTGAGTTTGTCAATCGCCGCGTCGATTTCCTCTTCCCCGTACTTTCGCGCCGCCAATTTTTTTTTCAAAACTTTTGAACTTTGTTCCTGCAACGCCAAAAGATCCGTCGCCTTCATCAAGGCGGTTTTGTTTTGTTGAGAATTATTTTTCATCGGTCTTACCTTTTCGCAAACGGAGCAATATAAAAATAATCAGCGCGATTGAAAATGCGATAACGCTTGTCATCTGCGCACTCTTGAAAATTCCGAGAACCAATTCCGGATAATCGCCGCGAAAATATTCCAGAAAAAATCTTGCGGCCGAATACAGCATGACGTAGAGCGCGAAACATTGACCTTTAACGTAATTCGTCGAGCGGAAAATCAGGAGCAGAGCGAGAATCACAATGTCAAGCTGACACTCCCACACTTCAGCCGGCCAAAGAGGTTGCGCTCCGTAAGTTCGATAAGCCAAAGTCGTCGTCGGATAAATTATTCCGAATCCGGAACCGGTCGGCGCACCGAATGCGTCGCCGTTCAACAAATTTGCGCAACGTCCGAGAGCTTGTCCCAAAATTATCGCGGGAGACAAAATGTCGGCAAGATGAATCACGTCCAATTTTTTCGACCGGGCATAAATCGCGCCGGCAAGAACGCCGAAAACAATTCCGCCCTGCACAGCCATTCCGCCCTGCCAGACGTTCAAAATTTCGCTCAAATGGTTTCCGTAATAATCCCAATCGAAAAAGAAAACGTCCCACAGCCGCGCACCGAGCAAGCCGAAAAATCCGCCGATTAAACCGATGTCAATCAAAAATTTTTCGTAACCGCGCCCGTCGTACTTCGCAAAAAAATATCCGGCACCGGTCGCCAAAATGATTGACAGCGACAGAACGATGCCGTAAGAACGAATCGGAAAATCTCCGATAAAAAATATGTACTGATGCATAAAAATTTTTCCAAGTCAAAAATTAAACCGGTTGAGAGTTCTTGCCGGAGTTATCCGCGAACCTTTTACGGTATCATGACGAAAATCCGGAGTAAATTTTTCCTCACGTCATTATCTCACGTTTTCTGTCGTCAGCTGTTTGTAAATGAAGTCTGCAAGACCGATACCGCCCGCCTCCGCCATTTGCTTTGCCAATTCTTCGTGGTAATAATCGCGGTAAATGTCCATCGCGTCATCGTCCCCGAAGAGCGTGTCTTTCGGAACGGTTTTGTACATTTCGTTATAAAGCATTTTCAGCAAAAGACCTTCCATTTGAACGCTTGCGTCTTTAATGTCTTTATTCCGCTGTTCAATTTCCGCTTCCGTCATGATGTGCCCGTCGGTTGAGGAAGTTTTTTTGAATCTGTCTTGCGCCTTGTCGAGTTCGGCTTGAAATCTTACGTCTTTGTTCATCATGTGCGCGCCGAGTGCTCCGGTATTCGTCGGGCGCATACTCGGCAAAAAAGTTTTCGGATCTATTTCCATTTTCCTCAACCCCCTTAAATAATTTCCAAAACGGCATGAATTGCTCCCGCCGCTTTCATTGCCTGGAGAATCGAAATACAATCTCTGGGTGTCGCGCCGACCGCGTTCAATGCGCCGACAATATCGTTGATGTTCGCGGTCGGTCCCATGACGATTGAGTTGGACGGTTCATCCTCCGCCTGAACATTTTCACGATTCGCGACAATCGTCGTTCCGTAACTGTACGGGCTGGGTTGGTTTATATTCGGATCGTTCGTCACGCGAATTGACAAGCCGCCTTGAGTTATCGCGCATTCGTCAACGGTGACGTTGCCGCCCATAACGATTGTTCCGGTGCGTTCGTTGAAAACAATTTTCGCCACGCTGTCCGGCATTACCGGCAACTCTTCAATAGTCGCAACAAATTCGACGACGTTTGACCGGTAGTAATTCGGAATACGAATATCAATTCTTCCGGGATTCGCCGCACGGGCAATTCCGCCGTAAGAAGAATTTATTGCGCCGGCAATTCGTGCCGCAGTCGTGAAGTCCGCATTTGCCAAGCTGAGGGAAATTACTCCCTTGTTCCCGATGTCGTCCTCAACGGTGCGCTCGACTATTGCCCCGTTCGGTGTCGTGCCGACTGTCGGATAATTTTTTTGCGCCCGGTTACCGTTTCCTGCAACGAAACCGCCGGTTGAAACCGGACCTTGAGCGACGGCGTAAACTTCCCCGTCAGCCGCCCGCAAAGGGGTTTGCAAAAGCGTTCCGCCCTGAATATTTTTCGCGTTACCCATTGCGCTTATCGTCACGTCGATATTGTCGCCTTCACGGGCAAACGGCGGCAAAGTCGCGGTAACCATGACTGCCGCAACATTTTTTGCATCCAATTCAGCCGCGCTTACCGTAATTCCGAAAGTCCGGAGCATTGAGATTGTC